>JAUHZL010000174.1 GCA_030425945.1 Alphaproteobacteria bacterium
CCCGCGTCGGCGCGCTGGCCGATCTGGCGGACACGGTCTGGCAGGCGGCCGAGTCGCTGCGCGAGACGACCGAAGCCCTGCTGGCGGAAGCAGACATGAACGTGCGCTTCGCCGGGGCCGTGCCCTATCAGCGCGCCTTCGCCCGGGTGCTGGGCGGGCACTACCACCTGCGCGCGGCCCTCGCCGAGGGCGGCAGCGGTCCCCGTACCGCGCTCGCCCGCGCCTATATCCTGCGCCTGCTGCCCGAGCATGTCGGCCTGCTGGCCCAGGTCGCGGTGGGGGATGCCGGGCTCTACGAGGCGGACCTCGCGGATCTCGCGGTCTGATGGCGGACGGCGCGCAAACCCCGATCCGCACGCCCTTCGACACCCCGCCCGCCCCCGGCGCGGCGGTCGAGGTGGCGGAGGGCATCCTCTGGATGCGTCTGCCGCTGCCGATGGCGCTCGACCACGTCAACGTGTTCGCGCTGGACGACGGCGACGGCTGGACCCTGGTCGACACCGGCTTCGACACCGGCAAGTCCCGGACGCTCTGGCAGGCGCTGCTGGACGGGCCGCTGGCAGGCAAACCCGTGCGCCGGGTCCTCGTGACCCATCACCATCCCGACCACATCGGCCTCGCCGGGTGGTTCCAGGCCGCGCACGGGGCCGAGCTGGTGACGACGCGCACTGCGTGGCTGTTCGCGCGGATGCTGACGCTCGACGAGCAGGACCGCCCTGCGCCCGAGACCGTCGCCTTCTGGCGCGCGGCGGGGATGGACCCGGCGATCCTCGCGCAGCGGACCGAGGAACGCCCGTTCAACTTCGCCGACATCGTCGCGCCGCTGCCGCTGGGCTTCACCCGCATCCGCGAGGGCGACCGCATCACGCTCGGCGGGCGCGACTGGGACGTCCGGATCGGGAACGGCCATGCCCCCGAGCAGGCAACGCTCTGGAGCACGGACGGCACCCTCGTGATCGGCGGCGATCAGCTGCTGGCGACGATCTCGCCCAATCTCGGGGTCTACGCGACCGAGCCCGAGGCCGACCCGGTCGCCGAGTGGCTGGAAAGCTGCCAGCGCCTCGCGGCCTACGCCACGCCCGAACAGCTCGTCCTGCCCGGTCACAAGCTGCCCTTCACGGGACTGCCGACGCGGCTGGCGCAGATGACCGAGAACCACCACGGCGCGCTGGCGCGGCTGCGCGCACATCTTGTCACCCCGGCCACCGCGCATGACTGCTTCCCGCCGCTCTTCAAGCGCACGATCGGCCCCGGCGAGTACGGGCTGGCGCTGGTCGAGGCGGTCGCGCACCTGAACCACCTGCACCAGACCGGGCAGGCAACGCGGACGCGCCGCGAGGACGGAGCGTGGCTCTATCAGGCGGTCTGAACCGCCAGCCGCAACGGCGTTTCCGTCACGCCCTCCGGTCCGATCCGCACCAGCGTGTCCTGCGGCACGGCGCGCCAGTTGGCCGCCTGCCCGCACAGCGGCTCGGACGCCAGCACCGCGCCCTCGCCACAGGCCGAGCGCGACAGGTACAGCGTGGGACAGTGCCCGTCCGAGGCATGGCGCAACGCGAACAGGCTTTCGCCGTCCGAGAAGACGCAGGTCAGGCGCACGGGCCCTTCCGGCCCGGCCGGGCCCAGCGCCGCCACCGTGGCTTCCAGCGCCCCGGCCACATCGGTGTCGAGCCCTTGCGCGAGCAGCGTCAGGAACACCGCTTCGCTGTCCGTCGTGCCCCGCCGCGCGGCATAGAGCGCATCCGGCAACGCCGCCTCCAGCGCCCGGCGCAGGCGCGGGAACTGCGGCACCTGCCCGTTGTGGCAGAAGGACCAGCGCCCCTGCGTGAAGGGGTGACAGTTGGCGCGGCTCGTCTCGCCCACGGTCGAGGCGCGGATATGCCCGATGAACAGCCGCGACCGGATCATCCGGCACAGGCTCAGCAGGTTGCCGTCCGACCATGCGGGCAGGACGTCGCGATAGAGGCCCGGCGTATCGGGCGCGTCATACCAGGCGATGCCGAACCCGTCGCCGTTGACGGCCAGCTTGGCCTCGGTCGCGTGCTGGGACTGGCTCAGCAGCGAGTGTGCCGGTTTCACGATCAGGTCTTCCAGCGCGATCGGCTGACCGCGCCACGCCGCGATCCGGCACATCAGTGCGGCTGCCCGCCGCGGTTCTCGATCCGGGCGTACAGGCGACGGACGATCCGGCTCGCGGTCGTCTCGCACAGGGCCGGGATCACCGCGTGGACCGCCGCCGCGCCTGCCGCCAGCGCCAGCCAGAAGGCGAAGCCCGCCGCGAAGCGCATGTGCTCGAGGTAGCTTTCCTCGACCGAGGCCGGGTGATCGAGGAACAGCGCCGACAGGAGGCCGCCGCGCGAACGCTCGGGATCGGAAATCTGGGTCATGCGAAGGGGTCCTTTGCCTGTTGATCCGTCAACCTTACCAACCCGGCGGCCAACACCATCCCAAATGCACCTTCTCATTCGCGGAATCTTGGGACATTATCCCACCATGACCCCTAATCTCGATACGTTCGACCGTCGCCTTCTGTCCGAACTGCAACGCGATGCCACGCTGTCCGTCGATGCGCTGGCCGAGCGTGTCGGCCTGTCGCGCAACGCCACGTGGCGGCGCATGAAGCTGCTGGAGGAGGCCGGGGTCCTGAAGGGCCGCGTCGCCCTCGTGGACGCGGCGAAGGTCGGCTGCGGGCTGACCGTCCTCGTGCTGATTCGCACCGCCCTGCATGACGCCCGCTCGATGAAGGCCCTGCATGACGCGGTCCACGCCATGCCCGAGGTGACCGGGGCCTACCGGATGACCGGCGACCTCGATTACGTGCTGCGCGTACGGGTGTCCGACGTCGCCGCCTACGACGCCTTCTACAAGCGGCTGATCGCCCGCGTGGCGCTGTCGGACATCTCCGCCAGCTTCGTGATGGAAGAGCTGAAGGACACGACGGCGGTCCCGTTATAGGCCTCCGCCCCCTGCGACGACTCGCCCGGTGTGACATCTGCGCGACCGCTTGACGCAATGCGGCCACACCCGCAGAAACCGCCCATCAAAGTCGGCCCTTGAGCGGTGACACCCCCAAGGGAATCGGCTAACTGTTGACCTAACTACTAGATGTAGGAGACCCACCATGGCCGATCACAAGCACGGCTCGATGGACACCACCGATCACGAGAAGACCTTCGCAGGGTTCATGAAGGCTGCCGTCTGGGTTGCGGCCGTCTCGGTTGGAATCCTGATCTTCCTCGCCTTGTTCAACAGCTAACCGTTTCCGAGACAGACAGGGATACCCGATGCGTTCGATGCTGCTTCTTCTGGCGAGTCTTCTCGCCCTCTCGGCCTGTGGCCCCGAAGAGAAATGGGCATCGGATGCCGCGGTGACCCGCGCCAGCTACCGTGACCCGGGCCCGTCGTCGATCACGCTCTACACGATGGTGTCGAACGACACCGGCGCGGGCGGACACTCGGCGCTGATGATCAACGGGTCCGAGCGCGTGCTCTACGATCCCGCGGGGTCGTGGAACCACCCGGCCGCCCCCGAGCGGAACGACCTGCACTACGGGTTCACCCCGTGGCAGCAGAGCTTCTACATCGACTACCACGCCCGCACGACCTACCACGTCGTGGAGCAGACGCTGACCGTCCCGCAGGAAACGGCCGATGCCCTGATCCGCTCGGTGATGCAGCAGGGCGCGGCGCCCAAGGCCTATTGCACCCGGTACAACTCGACCGCGCTCAAGCGGGTGCCCGGGTTCGAGGGCATCGGCGTCACCTGGTACCCGGTCAACCTGATGGAGCAGTTCGCCGAGATCCCCGGCGTGCGCACCCGGAAGATCTACGACGACGACCCTGCCTACAACCGCACCATGCTGGAAGCGGGGATCGTTCCCGTCGCCGCCGACGCCTTCACCGCCGCGAACTGAGTCGGCACGGCACGGCAGATCACAGGGCCTTCGGGCCCTGTTTTCATTTCCGCCGCAGGTGCTCGTCGAGACGCGGCAGGATTTCCACGAAATTGCAGGGCCGGTGCCGGTAGTCGAACTGCCAGTGCAGGATCTCGTCCCACGCGTCCCGGCAGGCCCCCGAACTGCCCGGCAGGGCGAAGAGGTAGGTGCCGTTGGCGACGCCGCCGGTCGCCCGGCTCTGCACGGCGCTGGTCCCGATCTTCTGGAACGAGACCATCGTGAACACGGTGGCGAAGGCGTCGATCTCCTTCTCGTAGACGCGCCGGTGCGCCTCGACCGTGACGTCGCGCCCGGTCAGGCCCGTGCCGCCGGTGCTGAGGATGACATCGATCTCCGGATCGGCCACCCAGGCGCGCAGCTGTGCCTCGATCTCGTCGGCCTCGTCGCGCAGGATCGCCCGTGCCGCCAGCCGGTGCCCGTCGCGGGTCAGCCGCTCGACCAGGGTGTCGCCGGACTTGTCCTCGGCCAGCGTCCGGGTGTCCGACACGGCCAGCACGGCGATCCGCATCGGCAGGAAAGGGCGGCTCTCGTCGATGCGGGACACGGGATCAGGCCTCCAGCCGGTCTTTCAGGGTCAGCAGGTCCGCCCAGGCCTGCCGCTTCTGGACGGGCTGGCGCAGCAGGAAGGACGGGTGGAACATCGGCAGGGCGGGGCGGCCCAGCACCTCGGTCCAGGTGCCGCGCAGGCGGGTGATCCCGCGCCGCCCGAGCAGCGCGTCGCAGGAAATGTTGCCCATCACCACGAGGAGCGCCGGATCGGCCAGCGCGATGTGCCGTTCGAGGAACGGGCGCAGCATGGCGATTTCCTGCGGGGTCGGGTCGCGGTTCTGCGGCGGACGCCACGGCAGGACGTTGGTGATATAGAGCGCCCGGCCCGGATCGGGCTCGGCGCGCCCGAGGCCGATGGCCGCGAACATCCGGTCCAGCAACTGCCCGGCCTTGCCGACGAAGGGCAGGCCCTGCAGGTCCTCGTCGCGGCCCGGGGCCTCGCCCACGATCATCACGCGCGCTTCCGGCCGCCCGTCGGCGAAGACCAGCGACCGCGCACCGCCCTTCAGCGCGCAATGCTCGTAGGTCGCCATCGCGTCGCGCAATTCCTCCAGCGTTCGGGCCGCGTTTGCCGCCGCCTGCGCCTCGGCCACCGGGTCGGCATCGGCCAGCGGCACCGCGGGCGGGGCCGGGACCGGAGGTGCCAGCGGGGCGGCGGGCGCCGCGCCACGGGCCGCCAGCGCCTCGGACTCGGCGAAGCGGTCCACCGGCGCATCGGCGATCGCCTCGGTCGCGCCGAGATCCACCTGCCAGTCGAGTGCCGCCAGCGCGCCGTGCCAGTCGAGGTTCATGCCCATGAGCCGCACCCTAGGCCCCGCGCCCGGCCCCTGCAATCGGGTGCTTGAGACCGCCGCACCGCCCGGCCTATAACCGGGCGAACCGCGCGGGGAGAGAGATGGGTTTCAGGGCACGCCACCTGCTGGGCATCGAAGGCCTCGCCCCCGACGAGATCGTCACCCTGCTCGACCTCGCCGAGACCTATGTCGATCTCAACCGCCGCCCCGACAAGCATGGCACCGCGCTGGTCGGCCTCACCCAGATCAACATGTTCTTCGAGGCCTCGACCCGCACGCAGGCCAGCTTCGAACTGGCGGGCAAGCGCCTCGGGGCCGACGTGATGAACATGGGCGTCGCCCAGTCCAGCGTGAAGAAGGGCGAAACCCTCATCGACACCGCGATGACGCTGAACGCCATGCACCCGGACCTGCTGGTGGTGCGGCACCCGAACTCGGGCGCGGTGGCGCTGCTGGCCCAGAAGGTCACCTGCGCCGTGCTGAACGCGGGCGACGGGCGGCACGAGCACCCCACCCAGGCCCTGCTCGACGCGCTGACCATCCGCCGCGCCAAGGGCCGCCTGCACCGGCTGACCGTGGCGATCTGCGGCGACATCGCCCACAGCCGGGTCGCCCGCTCGAACCTGCTGCTGCTGCACAAGATGGAGAGCCGCGTGCGCCTCGTCGGCCCCGCGACGCTGATGCCGCCGGGCATCGCCGATCTGGGCGTCGAGGTCTGCGAGGACATGCGCGAGGGTCTGCGCGACGCCGATGTCGTGATGATGCTGCGCCTCCAGAAGGAGCGCATGGACGGCGGCTTCATCCCCTCCGAGCGCGAGTATTACCACCGCTACGGCCTCGATGCCGAGAAGCTGTCCCATGCCAAGCCGGACGCCATCGTCATGCACCCCGGCCCGATGAACCGCGGGGTCGAGATCGACGGGCTGCTGGCCGACGACATCAACCGCTCGGTGATCCAGGAACAGGTCGAGATGGGCGTCGCCGTCCGCATGGCCGCGATGGACCTGCTGGCGCGCAACCTGCGCGCCGCGCGTGCCCCGGAGACGGTCCTTGTTTGAGGCGCTGCGCAGGCTCTTCCGGCGCGCGCCCGCGCCCGCGGCCCCCGCCGGGCCGAAGCCGCGCGCGAAGCCGCCCCAACCGCGTGTCGTGCACGTGTTCACCTGCGCCTTCGAGACCACGCAGGGGTTCCTCAACTACACCGAGCAGCACTGGAGTTCGCAGGACGCCGAGCCGGTCTGCGCCTTCGAGCAGGAGCTTGCCCTGTCCTCGCTCGACCGCAACTACATCGACCTGATCGACGGCGGCCCCGAGGCCGTCGATGCCC
>JAUHZL010000175.1 GCA_030425945.1 Alphaproteobacteria bacterium
CGCCCCGGCAATGTCGAACGGGCCGGTCAGGGTCACCTTCAGGGTCCCGTTCTCGAGTTCGGTCTGGGTCATCTGCATCGCGTGTCTCTCCTTTGCGGGGGGCAGGCGGCCACCCCGTGCGAAAGATAGCTGTTAGCCTCGCTCTGCGACAGTTTCTTGACAGGCGCCGGGCGAAGCACCGCCCCGCGTCAGTTCAGGCGGCCGGGGCGCGGCGGCACGGCTGGGCGCGGCGCGGCGGCGGCAGGACGCGGCATCGGGATCGACTGGGCGACCTTGCCCGCCAGATCGCGGGTGAACCGGGCGATCAGCGCGTTGTTGAGACCGGCGTTGCGCCGCATCAGCGCCTTCAGGTCGTCGGTCTGCCAGGCCACGAAGGGCGTGCCCGGCGGCAGCACGACGCTGGCGCTGGCGGCGTTGCCGGTGAGGAAGGCGATCTCGCCCGCGAACCCGGGTCCCTTCGCCTCGGCCTGCTGGTCGCCCTTGACCACGAGGAAGCGGAACCCCTCGATGTAGAAGAGCTTCGAGACCTCGTCGCCCTCGAGGATGATCCGGGTCTCCTCGACCGTCTGGCGGTAGTCGGCGATCCGGTTGATCCGCCGGAACTGGCCGGGTGTCAGGGTGCGGAAGGCGGCGTAGAGACGTTTCTGGCGCGCGGGCAGCGCGAAGGTGGTCCGTTCCCGCAGGAAGGCCAGCACCACCAGCAGCCCGAGCGCCCCGAGCAGGGCCAGCGCCGCGCCATAGGGCAGCGCCGGGCCGACGATCAGCGCCACGTAGATGGCGTCGAACAGGATCCCGGCGAAGACGAGCGCGCGCAGCCAGACCTCGTCGCGGGCGAGAAAGCCGGCCGCCTTCAGCACCAGCCCCGCCATGAGCAGCGTCTCGAGCCCGTAGAGCCCGAGCGGCATCCCGACATAGGCCGTATCGTCCATGACCTCTCCCCTGCCCGCCTGATCCCCGGTCGGAGCCTTGGGATACCGGTCCTGCCCGGGGGCGTCCATCGCGACGCGGCGTTTTTCGCGGCGGCGTGGTGACCGGGTCGCAGGGGCCCCGCTGCGGGCGCGGCCGGATCACCGGGGGCGACCCGCGTCGTCCGTCGCCCCGTATCGATGGACAGGGGAATGGGAACTTGCGACAACAAGGACCTGAGAAGCCCTGGTGCCCGCTCCCCCCCGCCTTACCGCCGGGTCCGGGCGGCGCCACTCCGGGAGACGAGCGGATGCACGTGCTGTTGGCGGATGATCACGACCTGTTTCTCGAAACCGTGGGCGCCTATCTCGAGGCCCGCGCGGAGATCACGGTCGAGACCTGCGGCACGCTCGACGACGCCTGCGCGCGGCTGGAAGCGGGCACCCGTTACGACCTCGTCCTGCTGGACTTCTCCATGCCAGGGATGCGCGGGCTCGACGGGCTGACGCGCGCGCTGGCCTGCAGCGGCGGCATCCCCGTCGGGATCATGTCGGGCACCGCCACGCGCGACACCGCCAACGCGGCCATCGCCGCCGGGGCGGTCGGCTTCCTGCCCAAGACGATGGCCGCCAAGTCGCTGGTCAACGCGATCCGGTTCATGGCGATGGGCGAGACCTACGTGCCGCTCGACTTCCTGAACGGGACCGGTCCGGGCGCCGAGGGCGACCTTGCCGCCAGCCTGTCCGAACGCGAACGGCAGGTGCTGCAGGGCCTCTGCCGCGGCGAGTCGAACAAGGAAATCGCCCGCGACCTCGACCTGCAGGAGGTCACCGTCAAGCTGCACGTGAAGACGCTGTGCCGCAAGCTGGGCGCCACCAACCGCACGCAGGCCGCGCTGATCGGACGGGAGGCCGGGCTGGCCTGATCCCGCGGCCGGGGCGCCCCGCCCGACCGCAGCGCCGCCGGTCCTTTGTCCACAGCCGGGTCGCGGAGATACCTACTTCATGTTGTAGTCTGGCGATTTCTGCGCAACAGGGGTGGTAGGAACCACCCCAGGTATCTTCCGTTTTCTTGACCGCGGACCCGATCCCTCCCCTCCTACCGGCGCTGCCAATCAGGAAAGGGAACCACATGGGTCCAACCACGCGCCCGGGCCAACCGCCCGCACGTCCGGAACCGCCACAGCGGCTCGAGGGATCGTACATCGGCGCCGAGCTGCTCATCGAGGGGGTCATCGAGGGGGCGAGGCACCTCGTCATCGACGGCAACGTGAAAGGCACGATCGGCGCGGGTCGTGTCACCATCGGGGGCGACGCCCGGGTCGATGGCGAGATCGAGGCACAAGACCTCACGATCAACGGCACGCTCAAGGGCAAGATCACGACCGGCAACCTCGTGCTGCGGAGCACCGCCGACGTCGATGCCGACATCGTCTACGCGACCCTCGGGATCGACAACGGCGCCCGCATCAACGCGACGCTGCACTGCGCCGAAACCGAGTCGGCCGCGCATGACGACCGCGCCGCGGCCCCGGCGGAGGCCGAGGACGGCTCGGTGCTGGTCGTCAACGGCTGACCGGGACCGGATGACCCGGACAGGCCGTGCGCCCCGAGGGGCCACGGCCTGTCCGGACCTCACGGAACAGACTTTAGAAGAGGCTGACGTCTCGCGCCTCTTCGGCCAGAACTGCACCGGGCAAGGGGAACGAATGGCGGGGGGCATGCGCCGTCCTGCCCGCGCCCTCCCGCTCGGCGAGGCAGACACAGGCAGAAAGGACGCAAGATGTTTTCGAAATCCAAGATCCACGAACCCGGACCGGGGACACCGGAGGTTCAGCGTCCCGCGGCGCTCGGCACCCCGATCCAGCGCCCCGTCCCGCCGATGCCGCGCGACGAGTCGCGGGCCGACGAGGTCGCCCGTCCGAAGACGATCCCCTCGGTGATCTCGCAGGAGATGAGCATCACCGGCAACCTGCGCGGAACCGGCGAGATCAAGGTCGAAGGCCGGGTGAAGGGCGATATCCGCACCCACCTGCTGACCGTGGGGGAAACCGCGCTGATCGAGGGCGAGGTGCTGGCCGATGACGTCGTGATCCACGGTCACATCGTCGGCACGGTGCGCGGCCTGAAGGTGCGTCTGTCGGCCACCGCGCGCGTCGAGGGCGATATCCACCACAAGATGCTCGCCATCGAGTCGGGTGCTGGGTTCGAAGGCTCGGTGCACCGGCAGGACGATCCGCTCGGGAAGCCCGACGGTCGCGGCGCGAAGAAGTAATCGGCCCGGGCGGTGCCGACGCGGGACAGGCGGTCGCGCCTGTTCCGTCACTCCGCCCGACGACCACCGCCACGATGCCAGCCGGGTCACGGGACCCGCACGGCTGGCGCGTGCCGGTGCTGCGATCAACCTGGACCCGTTCTCATGAGCCTGCTCTTCATTCTCCTGATTGCCGTGATCCAGGGACTCACGGAGTTCCTTCCCGTCTCCTCGGCCGGGCACCTGGCGGCCGTGCCGCTGCTGACCGGACTGCCCGACCAGGGGCTGAAGATCGACGTCGCGGTGCATGTCGGCACGCTCGGGGCCGTGGTCTACTATTTCCGGGACGACGTGGCCCTTGCCCTGACCGGCGTCGGAAACCTGCTGACCGGCCGGCTGGACGGACGGGGCGTCCGTCTCGCGGTGTGCCTGCTGATCGCCACGGTGCCGGTCCTGCTGGCCGGGGCGGCCATCCGGCTGCTGGGGGTCGATCTGCTGCTGCGGTCCCTGCCCGTCATCGGCTGGGCCACGCTGATCTTCGGCGGCCTCCTGTGGTGGGCGGACCGCGAGGGCGTGCACGAGTGGCGGGCCGAAAGCTGGTCCCTCAGGGATGCCGTTTTCATGGGGCTGGCGCAGATCCTCGCCCTCGTCCCCGGCACGTCCCGCGCCGGGATCACGATCACCGCGGCGCGCTGGCTGGGCTACCGGCGCGAGGAAGCGGCCCGGCTGTCGATGCTGATGTCGGTCCCGGCGATCCTCGCCTCCGCCGCCTATCTCGGCCTCGAAAGCGGCGTCACGCTGACCTGGGACGGCGTGCTGCAAACCGCGGTTGCCGTGCTCGCGTCCTTCGGGGCCGCGCTGGTCGCCCTGTTCCTGATGATGCGGTATCTCCGGGTCTACGGCTACATGCCCTACGTGATCTACCGGATCGGGCTGGGGCTGGTGCTCCTCGTCATTGCGTACACCTGATGCAGCCCCTCCCGCGACGCACGCTCTCCGACATGGCGCTCCGGGATCACGTGAGGGACAGGCCGTGATCCTCGGCACCTATGCGGGCTTCCTCGACGGCCGCTACCTCGGGCTCTACCGGGCCTTCTTCCGCTGGGGCGCGCGGCGCAGGGTGGCCCGCGACGTGGGCCGCCGCGCCCGCGATCCGGGCGTGACCGTCTACCGCGTCTCGCCCGAGGTCCGGGCCGCGCTCGGGGAATGGGCCCTTGCCGGGGCCGACAGCCTGCGCTGCCCGATCCCCGCCGAGCGCGGCAAGCGGCGCTACCCGGTGCCGCGCCATTTCGAGAGGGACCTCTGGGGCGGCGCCTATGACCCGCAGGACGACGCAGCGTCGGCCCGCGGCCCGGACGAGGCAGATCCGCCGACCGGCTGACCCAGGCCAAGGTCCGGGGCTGCCGGGCTGCCGGGCTGCCGGGCTGCCGGGCTGCCGGGCTGCCGAGTAATTCGGAGGCGCAAGGGCGCCAGAGGAATTACAGGGCAAACCAATCAGAAGCCCTCACAAGGATCCACAGCATTAAGTTGGTAATTCCAGAAAATTGACCCCCACCGGGGCCGTCCAATTCCCGAAAGCGCTTTCTCCGGATGGTATTCGATTTCACCCTGGGGCAGGTTGCGGCGAAAACAAATCCGGAAACCACCGACAGGACTCACCCATGCCCAGACCGATGACGGCCCTCTTGATCGCAGGCATTGTCGCCGCCTCCGCACCGCTGCGGGCCGAGACGCCCGCAATCGCCCCGATCACCCTCCAGCCCGTCACCGAAGTGCCGGCCGACCTCCGCGGTGACTGGCGGGTGGTGGCGATCCGCGACGAGGCCGGGATGACCGCCGTCGCCACCGAGGAACCGGCGATGACCATCGCCTTCAACGGCGACGGGTTCGGGCTGTCGGCCGGGTGCAACGGCGTGGGCGGCGATCTCTTCGCGCGCGACGGGGCGCACCATGTCGTCGGCGACACGTTCAGTACGATGATGCTGTGTCCCGATCCGCTCGCCCGGCAGGAGAAGCGGTTGTGGCAGGCCTTTCCCGAGGACGGCCATTACCATCGCATCGGGCAGTACCTCTACCTGTTCGACGGTGACGGACAGCTGAGCCTGGCGCTGTCGAAGACCAACTGACCACCCCCCATCGTGCGACACGCGGACAGATGCCGCGTGTCGCAGGCCGCGCGGGTCAGCGGCAGCTCAGGACGGTCGATCCGAGCTCGGGCGAGATGCCCGTCCGGCGGGACCGGGTCTGCGCCATCTCGAACACGGTCTGCGTCCCGGAAGGCAGTTCGCGATACGAGCCCTGGGCCTCGGGTCCCCGGGCGTCGAAGGACACCGCGACGTTGCGATTGCCCCGCGTCATCAGGCCGAAATACGTGACCCCGTCGGTCGAGAGGGCCGCCAGCACCCCGTCCGCATCCCCCGGCCCGTCCACATCGGAGACCCAGATATTGCTGCCGACATGGGCGTGCATCTGCCCCAGGTCGCCGTTCCAGAGCCCGGTCTGCGGCGCGACGCCCCGTTGGGTATCGATGGCGAAGGCGCGCCCGCCCCAGAAATTGTCGAGGAACAGCGGCGGCCCCCCCCGACGCGTCCCCTCCCACGCGCTGAGCGACCGGTCGGTGCTCCAGCGCCAGTCGCCCTCGAAGCTGTCGGCGCCGTCCAGACGGAAGCGGAACGAGCCGTTCGCCCCGGCGTTCCGGTCGTTGGTGAAGATACCGCTGGCACAGGTGCCGTAGACGCGCCCGACGAGAATGCCGCGATCGGCATAGTCGCCGATCAGGAAGTACTCGTTCCCGGCGATGAACTGGACGATGTCGAGCGTCCCGAAGCTCGAGGCCCAGGTGCCCGCGAAGGAGGCGGCGTGGCGGCCCGGCTCGGGCAGCGCAGGCGGCTGCGGCGCGGGCGGAGGATCGACGACGACCCGGCCGCCGTCGATCAGCTGGTCGGCGGCGAGACGGACGCCGTCGACGATGACCGTCACGCGCCGGGGGTCGGACACGACGATCCGCAGGATGTTGCCTTCGACGACGAAGGCATCGGCATCCCGCTCGACCCGGCCGGTGGCGACACCGCCGTTGATCGTGTCGCCGCGTTCGAGGCCGATCGCGTCGACGCTTTCGAGCCGCCCGGTCACCTCGATCCGGTACTCGATGTGGTCGTCGGACTCGATCAGGATCCCGTGGTCCATGCGCGCGGTATTGTTCGACAAGGCCTGCGCGAGAAGACCGAGCAACAGGATCGTCGCCACGGTCTCGCCGGAGTCGGCCCGCGCCGGCTCAGGGGTCGCAGGCACGAGCAATGTCGAGCACAGCAAGGTTGTCATCAGCAGTTTTCGCATAGGGCCCTCCCAGGTCGTGGGCCAAGAAACGCC
>JAUHZL010000176.1 GCA_030425945.1 Alphaproteobacteria bacterium
CCTCGAGCATCGCACGACCGAGGGCGGCGGCGGCAAGGGCGCGCCGCGCCAGCCCAGCGTGACGCGGCTGAGCTACACGGTCAGCCTGGCGGTGGCGCTCTGCGAGGGGCCGGTGCGGCGGGTCGGACGGATCTGGGCCGACGGCACCGAGATCGCGCCCGAGAGCCTGACGGTGCGGGTCTATCACGGCGACGCGGAGCAGATGCCCGATCCGAAGATCGAGGCGGTGGAGGGGGCGGGCAACGCGCCGTGCTACCGGGGGATCGCCTATGTCGTGATCGAGGACCTCGACCTGGGGCGGTTCGGCAACCGGGTGCCGCAGTTCAGCTTCGAGGTCGAGCGCGGGGCGCGGGCGGAGGGGCATGTGCCGCTGGCCGACCTCGTGCCCGGGGTGGCGCTGATCCCGGGGACCGGGGAATACGCGCTGGCCACGACGCCGGTCACCCGGGAGCTCGGGCCGGGGCGCTACGAGGCGGTGAACGTCAACACGCCCTCGGGCCGGGCGGATTTCACCGAGGCGCTGGACGCGCTCCGGGGCGCGCTGCCGAACTGCGGCTCGGCGCTGCTGGTGGTGTCGTGGTTCGGCTCGGACCTGCGCTGCGGGGCCTGCAGGATCGAGCCGAAGGTCGAGTATGCCACGCGCGACGCGGCGGTGATGCCGTGGTCGGTCTCGGGGCGCGGGCGCGCGGGCGGCCCCGAGATCGGGCGGCTGGAGGAGCGCCCGGTATATGGCGGCACGCCGGCGGATGCGGCGGTGATCGAGGCGCTCCGGGCGATGGCGGCGGCGGGCGGGCCGGGGGTGGTCTATTACCCGTTCATCCTGATGGAGGTGATGCCGGGGAACGGCCTCGGTGACCCGTGGAGCGGGGCGGCGGACCAGCCGGTGCTGCCGTGGCGCGGGCGGATCACGCTGGAGGCGGCGCCGGGGCGGCCGGGCTCGCCCGACGGGACGGCGGCGGCGGAGGTGCAGGTGGCGGCCTTCTTCGGGACCTGCGGCGCGGCGGATTTCGGGATCGGCGACGGGGTGGTGAGCTATGCCGGGCCACAGGAGTGGTCCTACCGGCGGTTCATCCTGCACCAGGCGGCGCTCTGCGCGGCGTCGGGCGTCACCGTGGACGCGTTCTGCATCGGCTCGGAAATGCGCGGGCTGACGCAGATCCGGGGGGCGGGCGGCAGTTTCCCCGGGGTCGCGGGCCTCTGTGCGCTGGCGGACGAGGTGCGCGCGCTGCTGGGGCCGGGGGTGAAGATCGGCTATGCCGCCGACTGGTCGGAGTATTTCGGCTATCACCCACAGGACGGATCGGGCGACGTGCTGTTCCCGCTGGATGACCTCTGGGCGCATCCGGAGATCGATTTCGTCGGGATCGACAATTACATGCCGCTGACCGACTGGCGCGAGGGGACAGAGCACCTCGACGCCGGGGGCGGCGCGGTGGCGGTGTGGGATCTTGCCGCGCTGAAGGGCGGGATCGAGGGCGGCGAGGGCTTCGACTGGTATTACGCCGACGACGCCGCGCGGGCGGCGCAGCAGCGCACGCCGATCACGGACGGCGCGCATGGCGAGGACTGGGTCTTCCGCTACAAGGACCTGCGGGGCTGGTGGGGCTCGGCGCATCATCCGCGCCTGGGCGGCGTGCGGCAGGCCGTGCCGACGGCTTGGGTGCCCGAGAGCAAGCCGATCTGGTTCATCGAGATCGGCTGCGCGGCGCTCGACAAGGCGACGAACCAGCCGAACAAGTTCCTCGACCTGCTTTCGTCGGAGAGCGCGTTGCCGGTGCATTCGGACGGGCGGCGCGACGACCTGATCCAGGCGCGCTACCTGCGGGCGATCCTCGAACACTGGGCCGAGCCGGGGCGCAACCCGGTCTCGTCGGTCTATGGCGGGCCGATGCTGGACCTCGGGCGCACCCATGTCTGGGCCTGGGACACGCGGCCCTGGCCGGCCTTTCCGAACAACACGGCCCTCTGGGCGGACGGGGTGAACCACGGGCGCGGGCACTGGCTGACCGGGCGGACGGCGGCCGAGGAACTGGGGGCGGTGATCCTGGAGCTGTGCGCGACGGCGGGGGTGCCGCGGGACCGGGTGGACGTGCGCGAGGTGCATGGCCTCGTGCGCGGGCTGACCGTGGCGACGGCGGGGCCTGCGCGGGCGGTGTTGCAGCAGCTCGTGGTGGCGCATGGCCTCGACGTGATCGAGCGCGAGGGAGTGCTGGTGTTCCGCACCCGGCGGGCGCGGCCGGTGATCGGGATCGGGCCGGATGACCTTGTGGCGGACGCGCGCCTCGACGCGGACGTGGAGCGGAGCCGCGCCGCCGAGGCCGAGATGGCGGGCCGGGTGCGGGTCAGCTTCACCGATGCGGGCGGCGACTACGCGACGCGCACGGCGGAGGCGATCCTGCCCGGCGATCCGGGCGTGGGGGTCGCGGACAGCGAGGTGCCGCTGGCGCTGACCGTTGCCGAGGGCCGGGCACTGGCCGAGCGCTGGCTGGCCGAGGCGCGGGTGGCGCGGGACGGCGTGCGGCTGGCGGTGCCGCCGTCGCTGGCGGTGGGGCCGGGCGACCTGATCCGGCTGGCGGGCGACGCGGCGCTGTTCCGGGTCGACCGGGTCGAGACCACGGGCGCGCGGCTGCTGGAGGGGGTGCGGGTCGAGCCGTCGGTCTGGGAGCCGGTCGAGAGCGAGGAGGAGGCGGCGAGCCTCGCCGCCTTCGTGCCGCCGGTGCCGGTGTTGCCGCTGTTCCTCGACCTGCCGGTGATCACCGGCGAGGAGGTGCCGCACGCGCCGCACCTGGCCGTCGCGGCCGATCCGTGGCCCGGCGCGGTGCAGGTCTGGGCCTCGGGCGAGGACGCGGGCTATGCGTTCGAGCGGTCGATCGCGCGCGGGGCTGTCGTGGGCGTGACCGAGACCGCGCTGGCCGCCGCCGCGCCGGGGCGCTGGGACCGGGGGCCTGCGCTGCGGGTGCGGGTGACGGGCGGCGGGCTGACCGCCCGGAGCACCGAGCAGGTCCTGCGCGGCGCGAACCTGTTCGCCATCGGGGACGGCGAGCCGGGCGGCTGGGAGCTGTTCCAGGCGCGCGACGTCGTGCCGGTGGCGCCGGACCTGTGGGAGTTGTCCGGGCGGCTGCGGGGGCAGCTCGGCTCGGAGCCCGAGATGCGCGCGGTGCGGGCCGCGGGAAGCTGGGTCGTGGCGCTGGAGGCGGGGCTGGAGCAGCTGACGCTGGCGGCCTCGGCGCGCGGCTATGTCCGGCACTACCGGATCGGGCCCGCCGGGCGGGGCTATGACGACCCGAGCTACGTCCATGCCGCGCATGCCTTCGAGGGGCGGGGCTTGCGGCCCTATGCCCCGGCGCATCTGCGCGGGCGCTGGGCGGGCGGCGACCTGGCCGTGAGCTGGGTGCGGCGCACGCGGATCGATGGCGACCGCTGGGACGCGGGCGAGGTGCCGCTGGGCGAGGCGGCGGAGCTGTACCGCGTCGAGGTCAGCGTCGGCGGGGCGGTCCGGCGGGTCGTGGAGGTTGCCGCGCCGGGCTGGGTCTACGGCGCGGCGATGCAGGCGGAGGATGGGATCGCCGGACCTTTCGAGGTCGCGGTGGCGCAGGTCTCGGACCGGGTCGGGCCCGGTGTTCCGGCAAGGAGGACGTTCAATGGGTGAAACCGCACGGCTTGGCCTGCCGCTCGTGGAGGGCGGGCAGGCGCAGAAACATGTCACGGTGAACGAGGCCTTCGCGCGGCTCGACGCGCTGGGGCAGCTGGTGCTGCAATCGGCGACGCTGACGCTCCCGCCGGGGGCCGCGGCGGAGGGGCAGGTCTGGGCGGTGCCCGCGGGCGCGGTCAGTGCCTGGGCCGGGCAGGCCGGGCGCCTCGCGGTCTGGCTGAACGGGGGCTGGGACTTCGTCACCCCGGAGACCGGCTGGCGGGCGTGGCTGGCGAGCGAGGGCGCGCCGGTCGTCTTCGACGGCACCGCGTGGCGGGTGCGGGCCGCGGCGGAGGGGCTGTCGGGCGCGGCGCTGCGCTGGGACATCGTCGAGTTCGATCACGTCATCGGGGCGGGGGCGACCAGCGACACGGCGGTGCCGATCCCGGCGCAGTCGGTGGTTCTCGGGATCACCTGCCGGGTGACCGGGGCGATCACCGGGACGCTGGGCAGCTGGCGGCTGGGGGTGGCGGGCTCGGACGACCGCTATGGCAGCGGGCTGGGCCTGTCGCTGAACGCCTGGGGGCGCGGGCTGACGGGAACGCCGGTGACCTATTACGGCGACACCGCGCTGCGGCTGACCGCCGAGGGCGGCGCCTTCGCGGGCGGGTCGGTGCGGTTCGCGGTGCACCGGGCGGTGCTCGACCTGCCGGAGGCGGTCTGATGCGGCAGGTGGTGCTCGACGACCTCCTGCGGATGGCGGTGGCGCTGGAGGAGGTGGACCCGGACCGCTGGGCGGGCGCGGTGCGGGCGTGGTGCATGCTGGCCCATGCGCAGGACTGCGGGGCGAAACGGATGGGCGCGCGGTCCGAATGGCCGGGCGTGCTGGCGCTGGTGGTGCCGTCGAGCCTGCGGCCGTTCCGGGCCGAGGCGGGCGGCATCGCCCGGCTGGGCGCGGTCTGCGCGGCGATCCTCGACTGGCAGACCGAGCAGGCGATGCGGGGCGGGCGCGGATCACGGCGCTGAGCGTGGATATTTCGGCGGCGACGGTCTATGTAGGGGCGGGACAAGACGCAGCGAACGGATGGATGCCCATGGCCAAGCGACGCCCCGACCTGGCAAGTGTGGACCCGGTGTGGCACCGGATCACGGAAGAGGCACGGCTGGCGGTGGCGGACGAGCCGCTGCTGGGCGGGCTGGTGCATGCCTGCGTGCTGCATCACGGCTCGCTGGAGCAGGCGCTGGCCTACCGGATCGCGCAGAAGCTGGCCTCCGGCGAGATGAGCGAGCAACTGGTGCGCGAGATCGCCGACGAGGCCTATGCCGCCGACCCGGGACTGGGCCAGGCGGCGCGGGCCGACATCGTGGCGGTCTACGACCGCGACCCGGCCTGCCACCGGTTCCTGCAGCCGCTCCTGTATTTCAAGGGCTTCCAGGCCGTGCAGGCCTATCGTGTCGGGCATTGGCTCTGGCGCGAGGGGCGGCGGGACCTGGCGTATTTCATCCAGATGCGCGTTTCGGAGGTGTTCGGGGTGGACATCCACCCGGCGGCCCGGATCGGGCAGGGCATCATGATCGACCACGCCCATTCCATCGTGATCGGGGAAACGGCGGTCGTGGGCGACAACGTCTCGATGCTGCACTCGGTCACGCTGGGCGGCACCGGCAAGGAAGAAGAGGACCGGCATCCGAAGATCGGCGACGGCGTGCTGATCGGCGCGGGGGCGAAGGTGCTGGGCAATATCCGGGTCGGGGCCTGCTCGCGGGTCGCGGCCGGGTCGGTCGTGCTGGAGGAAGTGCCGCCCTGCACCACGGTGGCGGGCATCCCGGCGCGGATCGTCGGCGAGGCGGGCTGCGCCCAGCCCGCGCGCAGCATGGATCACCGGTTCGTCCGGCGCGAGTGACGCCGGGTCGCGATTGACGCCTGCGCCCCCGGTCCGCGACGCTGTGCGCGGCGGAACCGGGGGAAGGCGCGGGCATGGCGGATCTGGTCGAGGTGACGGGGGCCGAGGGTCCGGTCGCGGAGGTGCGGCTGGCGCGGCCCGAGAAGAAGAACGCCGTCACGCTGGAGATGCTCGACGCGCTGACCGCCGCGGGCGAGACGCTGGCCGGTGCCCCCGGCCTGCGGGCGGTGGTGCTGACGGGGGCGGGCGGGGACTTCTGCGCGGGCATCGACACCGGGACGCTGATGGCGATGGCCGGGCGGCTCGACGCGCTGAAGGCCGAGGTGCTGGACCTGCCCGAGGGCGAGATCGCCAACCGCTTCCAGAAACCCGCGAAGGTGTGGCGCGATCTGCCGGTGCCGGTGATCGCGGCGATCGAGGGCGTGTGTTTCGGCGCGGGGATGCAGATCGCGCTGGGCTGCGATGTGCGGATCGCGGCGCCGGGCGCGCGGCTGTCGATCATGGAGGCGCGCTGGGGGCTGATCCCCGACATGGGGATCAGCCTGAGCCTGCCCCGGCTGATGCCGATGGACCGGGCGCTGGAGCTGATCCTGACGGCGCGGGTGCTGTCGGGGACGGAGGCGGCGGCGGCCGGGCTGGTGACGCGGGTGTCGGACGATCCGCTGGCCGCGGCGCGGGCGCTGGCCGACGAGATCGCGGGACAGTCCCCCGACGCGGTGCGCGCCGGAAAGGCGCTGGCGACGGTGGTCTGGGGCGGGGCGAGCGCCGCGGAGGGGCTGAAGCTGGAAGCGGTGTTGCAGGCCCGGATCATGGGCGCGCCCAACCAGGTCGAGACGGTCATGGCGCGGATGGGCCAGCGCGCGCCGGTCTACCGCTGAGGTCCGTCGGGTCGTGTCGCGAATGCTGTGGAAATTCCCGGGCGGCGCACTCCGAGCATCTGATGGATCGCTGTTTCAGGCTGCGAGGTCAAGAGGCATGGGCTCGATG
>JAUHZL010000177.1 GCA_030425945.1 Alphaproteobacteria bacterium
AAGGCCTGCAAGGTGCTGTCGGGCGAGGGCTTCATGGTCAACGTCACGCTCTGCTTCTCGCCCAACCAGGCGCTTCTGGCCGCCAAGGCCGGGGCGACCTTCATCTCGCCCTTCATCGGGCGTCTCGACGACATCAACCTCGACGGCATGGACCTGATCGCGGACATCCGCGAGATCTATGACAACTACGACTTCGGGACGCAAATCCTCGCCGCGTCGATCCGCACGGTCAACCACGTGACCGAGGCGGCCAAGATCGGCGCGGACGTCATGACCGCCCCGCCGTCGGTGATCAAGGCGCTGGCCAAGCATCCGCTGACCGACAAGGGTCTGGAGCAGTTCCTCGCCGACTGGGCGAAAACGGGGCAGAAAATCCTGTGATTTCCGTGTAGGGTGTCCGGAAAAGACGGACCGGAGGGCAGTCGGGCATGACAACGGACGTGGCGGCGGGGCGCGAGGCCCTGCGCGAGAAGATTCTCGCAAAGCCGGAGGTCGTGCTCGACGACCCCGACCTGATGAAGGCCCTGATCGCGGCCAACGACCGCGCTCTCGGGAACAACATCGTCGACCTGCGCGGGATCGCCATGCAGCGGATGGAGGCGCGGATGGCGCGCCTCGAGGACACCCACCGCAGCGTCATCGCGGCGGCCTACGAGAACCTGTCCGGCACCAACCAGATCCACCGGGCCATCGTCGCGCTGATGGACCCGATGGAGTTCACGCCCTTCCTCAAGGCGCTCGGTGGCGAGGTCGCGGACATCCTGCGCGTGGACCGCATCCGCCTCGTGCTCGAGACCGACACGCCCGACCCCGATCCGGCGCTCGCGCCGCTCGAGGGCGTGCTGATGGCGGTGCCGCGCGGCTTCGTGGACGATCACGTGACTGAAGGCCGGGACGTGCCCGTGCGCAAGGTCACCCTGCGGCAAGTCGGTTCTGCCAACGAAGAGATCTACGGCCCCAAGAGCGATTTCATCCGCTCCGAAGCCCTGCTGAAGCTCGATTTCGGCAGCGGGCGGCATCCGGGGCTTCTGGTGCTCGGCTCGGAGGACCCGCACATGTTCCGGCCGAACCAGGGCACGGAACTGCTGACCTTCTTCGGCAACGTGTTCGAGCGGACGATGCGGCACTGGCTGGGCTGAGCGCGGCATGAGCCTGCTCGCCCCCGATGTCGCCGACGCCCTGCAGGACTGGCTGGCGCAGGCGCGCGCGATCGACGGCAAGTCGCCCGCGACGGTCACCGCCTACGGCGCCGACGTCACCGGGTTCCTGCGCTTCCTCGCGGCCTATCGCGGCGAACCCGTGCCGCGCCGCGCGCTGGCCGAGGTCGGCAGCCGCGAGGTCCGCGCCTGGATGGCATCCGAGCGCGGCGACGGACTGGGCGCCCGGTCGCTGGCCCGCGCGATCTCGGCGGTGAAAGCGTTCTACCGCTGGCTGTCGGACCATGACGGCTTCGACGCCTCCGCCGTGCTGTCGGTCAAGGCGCCCCGGTTCCAGCCCCCCCTGCCCCGCCCCGTCGCCGCGGACGCCGCGCGCGCGATGATCGGCACGGTCGAGGCGCAGGCCCGCGACGGCTGGGTGGCGGCGCGCGATGCCGCCGTCCTGACCCTGCTCTGGGGCTGCGGGCTGCGGATCTCGGAGGCGCTCGGCCTGAAGCGCGGCGATGCCCCGCTCGGCGAGGTGCTGCGCATCACCGGCAAGGGCGGCAAGACGCGGATCGTGCCGGTGCTGCCGACCGCCCGCGCGGCGGTGGACCGCTACTTGGCGCTCTGCCCGCACCCGCAGGGCCCCGGCGACGCGCTGTTCCTCGGGGCACGGGGCGGGCCGCTGAATGCCCGGCAGATCGCCCGCGCGATGGAACTGGCGCGCATGACCCTCGGCCTGCCCGCCAGCGCCACGCCGCATGCCCTGCGCCATTCCTTCGCGACGCACCTGCTGAACGCGGGCGGCGACCTGCGCGCGATCCAGGAGCTTCTCGGCCACGCCTCGCTCTCGACCACGCAGGCCTACACGGCGGTGGACGAGGCCCGCCTTCTCGACGTCTACGCGGCCGCCCATCCGAGGGCGTGATTGCAGAACCGGCCGGATTGCGCCATGTGTGGCCGATGAAGAAGATGTCTGTGCTCCGGGCCTACGCGGTCCACTTCCTGACCGCGACCGGAGCGGTGTTCGCGATGCTGGCGATGCTGGCCGCCGTCCAGTCGGACTGGCAAGCCATGGTCCTGTGGCTGCTGCTCGCGCTGGCCGTCGACGGCATCGACGGGCCGCTCGCCCGGAAATACGACGTCAAGCTGCACGCGCCGATCTTCGACGGCGTCCTGCTCGACCTCATCATCGACTACCTGACCTACGTCTTCATCCCGGCCTTCGCCCTCTACTGGTCGGGCCTGCTGACCGGGCTCACGGGCTGGGCGGCGCTGATCATCATCACCTTCGCCAGCGTCGTCTACTTCGCGGACACGCGGATGAAGACGAAGGACAATTCCTTCAAGGGCTTCCCGGGCTGCTGGAACATGCTGGTCCTCGTGATCTTCGCGATCGAGCCGCCGCCGGGCCTGTCGCTGGTCATCATCGTCGTGCTGGCCGCGGCGATGTTCCTGCCGCTGAAGTTCATCCACCCGGTCCGCACCACGCGCTGGCGCGTGGTCTCGCTGCCCGTCGCGCTGATCTGGTCGGCGGCGATGGGCTGGGCGGCCTGGGTAGACTTCGCGCCGCCCCATGCCGTCGAGATCGTGCTGATGGCCAGCTCGGTCTACCTGCTGCTGGCGGGCGTGGCGCAACAGGTGATCTACCGCGACCGCGTCTGACCGGGAGGGTCGCGGCTCAGCTCCCACCCGTCAGCAGGCGGATCGGTCCGCGCGCGGTCAGCGGATCGACCGGCACCCCCTTCTGCGTGGCGCGCAGGCCGATCTCGGCGGCGACGCGACGGACGTCCGGCATCAGGGGGCGCCAGTCGGCCGCCAGGGCGCGGGCGGCCTCGGACGGGCAGAAACTGCCGCCCGTCCGGCGTGCCGCGAGGGCGCGCAGCACCGCCGCGATCTCGGCGTCGTCCGGTGCCTGCACCGCGTCCTATCCCGCTGCCGGGGCAACCTTGTCCTGCGTCTTCGTGTCGAAGTCCGCAGCGTCATGGCGTTCGTGGAGTTGCAGCGCGGGCTCGCCGAAGGCGCGGTTCACCATGCGGCCGCGCAGGACCGCGGGACGGGCATCGATCGTCTCGGCCCAGCGCAGGACGTTGGTGTAGCTGGCGACATCGAGGAACTCGGCGGCGTTGTAGAGCCGCCCCAGCACGAGCTGGCCATACCACGCCCAGATCGCCATGTCGGCGATGGAGTAGGTGCCGCCCGCCATCCACTCCCGCTCGGCCAGGTGCCGGTCGAGCACGTCGAGCTGGCGCTTGGCCTCCATCGCGAAGCGGTCGATCGGGTATTTCCACTTCTCCGGCGCATAGGCGTAGAAATGGCCGAAGCCGCCGCCCAGATACGGGGCCGACCCCATCTGCCAGAAGAGCCAGGACAGCATTTCGGGACGCGCCTCGCGGGCCAGGAAGGCGTCGAACTTCTCGGCGAGATGCAGCATGATCGCGGCGCTCTCGAAGACGCGGACCGGTTCGGGCCCGGACCGGTCCATCAGCGCGGGGATCTTCGAGTTCGGGTTCACCTCGACGAAGCCCGACCCGAACTGGTCGCCCTCGTTGATGCGAACGAGCCAGGCGTCGTACTCGGCCCCGCTGTGACCTGCGGCCAGCAGTTCCTCAAGCAGCACCGTGACCTTCACGCCGTTCGGCGTGGCAAGCGAGTAAAGCTGCAGCGGATGCCGCCCGACGGGCAGGTCCTTGTCATGGGTCGGCCCGGCGACGGGACGGTTGATCGAGGCGAATTGCCCGCCGTTTCCCTTCTCCCAGGTCCAGACGTTCGGCGGGGTGTAGGGGGTCGGATCGCTCATGTCGGGGCTCCTCAGTATGTTGGTCCGGGCAGATGTAGGCCGGGAAGCGGATCCGCCCAAGACAGGACCGGCCCCACGCCGGAACGGAAAACGGCCGGTCGCGGGACCGGCCGTTCCAAAGTCCTGCAGATCCTGCGCTCAGCCCGCGAGGGCGCTGTCGCAGCGGCCGCAGATGCCGTCATGGGCATGCTGTCCGACATCGGGCAGGATCTTCCAGCAGCGCTGGCACTTCTCGCCCTCGGCACGGGCAAAAACCACCGCCACGCCCGGCACGTCGTCGATCCGGAACGCGGCTTCCGGCGCCGCGGCGTCGCTGACCGTGATGTCGGAGGTGATGCAGAGGTCGGCGAAATCCACCCCGTCGAGCAGCGCCTTGGTCGCCGCATCCACATGCACCACCGGCGCGGCTTCGAGGCTGGCCCCGATGACCTTGTCTCGGCGCTGCACCTCCAGCGCCCCGGTCACGACCCGGCGCACCTTGCGGATGGTGGCCCATTTCGCGGCCAGCGCCTCGTCCCGCCACGCCTCGGGCGTCTCGGGCATGTCCTGCAGGTGGACCGAACTGTCCTCGCCCGGGAAGCGCTCGAGCCAGACCTCCTCCATCGTGAAGACGAGGATCGGCGCAAGCCAGGTCGTCAGGCGATGGAACAGCAGGTCGAGCACGGTCCGCGCGGCACGGCGGCGGGGCGTATCGCCGTCGCAGTAGAGCGCGTCCTTGCGGATGTCGAAGTAGACCGCCGACAGGTCCACCGTGGCGAAGGTGAAGACCGCCTGGAACACCCCCTGGAAGTCGAAGGCGGCATAGCCCTCGCGCACCGTGCGGTCGAGTTCGGCGAGGCGGTGGAGCACCCAGCGCTCCAGCTCGGGCATGCCCTCCGGGGCGACGCGGTCGGCCTCGGTGAAGTCGGCCAGGCTGCCCAGCAGGAAGCGCATGGTGTTGCGCAGGCGGCGATAGCCGTCGGCGGTGCCCTTCAGGATCTCGTCCCCGATGCGCTGGTCGGCGGTGTAATCCGCCTGCGCCACCCAGAGCCGCAGGATATCGGCCCCGTACTGATCCACAACCTTCTGCGGCGCGACCACGTTGCCGATCGACTTCGACATCTTGCGGCCCTGCTCATCGAGCGTGAAGCCGTGCGTGACCACGTTGCGATAGGGCGCGCGGCCCATCGTGCCGCAGGCCTGCAAGAGCGACGAGTGGAACCAGCCGCGATGCTGGTCGGTCCCTTCCATGTAGACGTCGGCGATGCCGTCCGCCGTGCCGTCCTCGCGGTCGCGCAGGACGAAGGCGTGGGTCGAGCCGCTGTCGAACCACACGTCGAGGATGTCGAAGACCTGCGCATAGGCGTCCGGGTCGACGATCCCGTCGAGGAACCGCTCCTTCGCCCCCTCGGCATACCAGGCATCGGCGCCCTCGGCCTCGAACGCGGCGACGATGCGGGCGTTCACTTCGGCGTTGCGCAGCAGGAAGTCGGGATCGGTGGGCTTGGCGCCGACCTTGGTGAAGCAGGTCAGCGGCACACCCCAGGCGCGCTGGCGCGACAGCACCCAGTCCGGACGCGCCTCGATCATCGAGTAGAGGCGGTTGCGCCCGGTCTGCGGCGTCCACTTCACCAGCTGGTCGATCGAGGTCAGGGCGCGCTGGCGGATCGTTTCGCCATAGGTGTCCTGCCCGTCGCCGACCGGCTTGTCGATGGCGGCGAACCACTGCGGGCGGTTCAGGCGGATCACCGGGGCCTTGGAGCGCCAGGAATGCGCGTCCGAGATGGTGATGCGGCGCAGCGCCAGCAGCGCGCCCAGCTCCTTCAGCTTCTCGATCACGGCCTTGTTCGCGCCGCCGGGCTTGCCGTTCTCGCGGATCACGCGCTCTCCGGCAAAAAAGGGCAGGTCGTCGCGGAAGGCACTGTCGTCGGTCAGGTTGAAGGTCATCGGCAGGCCGTGACGCTGGCCGATCTCGAAGTCGTCGTCGCCGTGGCTGGGCGCGGTGTGCACGAAGCCGGTGCCCGCATCGTCGGTGACGTGATCGCCCGGCAGCAGCGGGACGTCGAAGTCCCACTCGCCGCCCGCGCCCTCGGCCCCGCGCAGGGGATGGGCGCAGGTCAGCGCGGCCAGCTCGGCGGCGGTGACATCACGCAGGCGGCGGTACATCGTGCCGTCGAGGCGCATGGCGGCCAGCGCCTCCTCGGCCAGCGCGTCGGCCAGCAGGTAGCGGTCGCCGATGCGCGCCCAGCATTCCTCCGGGCGGCCGGTGATCTCGTAGAGACCGTAGCCGATGTCCGGCCCGAAGCAGATCGCGCGGTTCTGCGGCAGGGTCCAGGGCGTGGTGGTCCAGATGATGACCTTGGCCCCGTCCATGTCGGCGGGCGCTCCGGAGACGATCCGGAACGGCACCCACACCGCCTCGGTCTGGCGGTCGTGGTACTCGACCTCGGCCTCGGCCAGCGCGGTCTTCTCGACCGGCGACCACATCACCGGCTTCGAGCCCTGGTAGAGCGTGCCGGTCATCAGGAACTTCATGAATTCCTCGGCGATCACCCGCTCGGCGTGGAAGTCCATGGTCAGGTAGGGACGGTCCCA
>JAUHZL010000178.1 GCA_030425945.1 Alphaproteobacteria bacterium
TCGAAGGTGCCGGTGGCATGGCCCTTGTCGGGGCGGTGCTCGGCATAGCCCTTGCCCTTGACGGTGATCGCATGGATCAGGATCGGCCCGTCGGCGCGGGCCTTCACGGTGCGCAGGACAGAGAGCAACTGCTCCATGTCGTGGCCGTCGATCGGACCGACGTAGGAAAAGCCCAGTTCCTCGAACAGGGTGCCGCCGACCGTCATCGTCTTCAGCAGTTCCTTGGCCCGCTTCGCGCCCTCCTGGAACGGCGGCGGCAGGAAGCTGACCGCGCTCTTGGCGGCGGCCTTCAGGTCCTGGAACGGGGCCCCGGCATAGAGCCGCGACAGGTAGGACGACATCGCGCCCACCGGCGGGGCAATGGACATCTCGTTGTCGTTCAGGATGACGATCAGGCGCTTGCCGAGGTGCCCGGCATTGTTCAGCGCCTCGTAGGCCATCCCGGCGGACAGGGCGCCATCCCCGATCACCGCGATGGCGTCGCCGAGCCCCTCCGGCACGACACCGCCGAGGTCGCGGGCAACGGCGAAGCCGAGCGCGGCCGAGATCGAGGTCGAGGAATGTGCCGCCCCGAACGGGTCGTAGGGGCTTTCGCTGCGCTTGGTGAAGCCCGACAGGCCGTCCTTCTGGCGCAGGGTGCGGATGCGGTCGCGGCGCCCGGTCAGGATCTTGTGCGGGTAGCACTGGTGCGACACGTCCCAGATGATCTTGTCGCGCGGCGCGTCGAACACTGCATGCAGCGCGACCGTCAGTTCCACCACGCCGAGGCCCGCGCCGAGATGCCCGCCGGTGACCGATACCGCGCTGATGGTCTCGGCCCGCAGATCGCGGGCGAGCTGGCCGAGCTCGGCATCGCTGAGCGCCTTCATGTCGGCGGGGGTGTTCACCCGGTCCAGAACGGGGGTGACGGGGCGGTCGGACATGGCGGGACCCTCTTACGCGTCGCGGGCGACGATATAGCGTGCCAGCGCGGCGAGGTCATCGCCCTTGCGGCCATAGGGCGCGAGGGCCGCCTCGGCCTCGGCCACGAGGTCCGCGGCACGGGCGCGCGCCCCGTCGAGGCCGAGCAGCGAGACGAAGGTCGCCTTGCCCGCCTCGGCATCCTTTTGCAGGCGCTTGCCGGCCGTGGCGGCATCCCCGGTCACGTCGAGGATGTCGTCGGCGATCTGGAAGGCGAGGCCGATGGCACGGGCATAGGCCGCCAGCGGCGCCGGATCGGCCTGCCCGAGCAGCGCGCCCGCCGTCGCGGACCATTCGATCAGGGCGCCGGTCTTGCCCGCCTGCAGGCGGGTGATCTCGTCCAGTGTCAGCGGTGTCGCGGCGCTTTCCGCGGCGATGTCGAGCGCCTGGCCCAGCACCATGCCCTGCGCGCCGGAGGCCCGGGCAAGGCTCGCGACCAGCGCGATGCGCACTTCCGGGTCGGGATGGGTCGCGGGGTCAGCCAGCAATTCGAAGGCGAAGGTTTGCAGCGCGTCACCGACAAGGATCGCGGTCGCCTCGTCCCACTTGATGTGCACCGTCGGCTGACCGCGCCGCAGGTCGTCGTCGTCCATCGCGGGCAGGTCGTCATGGACGAGGGAATAGGCGTGCAACGCCTCGATCGCGCAGGCGGCCTGCACCGAGCGGTCCGACGGCACGCCGAACAGCGCAGCGCTTTCCATCACGAGGTAACCGCGCAGGCGCTTCCCCCCGCCGGTAGCATAACGCATGCCCTCGGCAACCGGCTCGGTGCCGAAGCGCGCCAGCGCGTGGGTCAGGGCGCTGCCGATCTGGTGCTGCGCGGCGGCGAGTGACGTCTCGAACCCCATCCGTGTCGTCCGGGTCAGGCGTCGAGCGGCTTGGTTCCGGTCGGCTGACCGTCCGACGACAGCGTGATCTGTTCGACCTTCTCCTGCGCTTCCTTCAGCTTCTCCTCGCAGCGCGCCTTCAGTTTCGCGCCACGCTCGTAGAGCGCGATGGACTGGTCGAGAGGCACGTCGCCGCGCTCAAGCTGTTCCACGACCTTCTCCAGTTCGGCCATTGCGGCCTCGAAGCTGAGCTCGGCAACGGGGGTGTCGGTCATCGGCTGCGCTCCTCGAGAACGGTGACATGGGCGGCGACGGAGGTCGCGAGGGCCTCAAGATCATAGCCGCCTTCGAGTGTCGAGACCACGCGACCCTCCGCCGTCCCCTCGGCAATGTCGCACAGCCGCCCGGTCACCCAGGCGAAATCCTCCTCGACCAGCGCGAGATTGGCCAGCGGGTCGGCGGCGTGGGCGTCGAACCCGGCCGAGATCACGATCAGTTCGGGCGCGAATTCCTGCAGCATCGGGAAGACGGAATCCTCGTAGGTTTCGCGGAACACGGGCCCGCCCGTTCCGGGGTCGAGCGGCAGGTTGAACACCTGGTCATGGGTGCCGCGCTCGGACGGGTGGCCCGAGCCGGGCCAGAGCGGCATCTGGTGCGATGAGACGAAGCGCACGCGCGCCTCGTCCCACAGCAGGTCCTGCGTGCCGTTGCCATGGTGCACGTCGAAATCCACCACCGCGACGCGGGACAGGCCATGCCGGTCAAGGGCGTGTTTCGCGGCGATGGCGGCGGTTCCGAACAGGCAGAAGCCCATCGGTTTCTGCGTCTCGGCGTGGTGGCCGGGCGGGCGGCAGGCGACGAAGGCGGTGCGGGCCGCCCCGGACAGCACGGCATCGACGGCGGCGCAGGCGCCCCCGACCGCGGCCCGCGCGGCGGTCAGGCTGTCCGGCGACATCCACGTATCGGCGTCGAGCGCGACCTCGCCCGAGCCGGGCAGCGCGGCGGTCAGCCGGTCGATATAGGCCTGCGGGTGGCAGAGCCGCAGCGTGGCATCGTCGGCCTCGGGACAGGTGCGCCGGTCGAGCCCGGCAAAGAGCGGATCGGCCAGCGCGCGCTCGATCGCTTCGATCCTTGCGATACGCTCGGGGTGTCCGTCAGGGGTCACGTGGCGCAGGCTGGCGGGATGGGTGAAGAGGGCGCAGGTCATGTGTCGGGCGTCTCGTCGGTCAGGAGGGCGGCGAGGCCCTCGCGGTAGGTCGGGTAGTGCAGGCGCACGCCGAGGTCGGACTTGATCCGGTCGTTCCGCACGCGCTTGCTCTCGGCGTAGAAGCTGGCGGCCATCGGCGACAGGTCCGCCTGGTCGAACGGGATCGCGGGCGGCACCGGCAGGCCCAGCAGCCCGGCGGCATGGGCGATGACATCCTGCGGCGGGGCCGGATCGTCGTCGCAGACATTGTAGATCGCGCCTGGATCGGGGCGGGCGATGGAGGCCGCGAGCACCTGCGCGATGTCCGCGACATGGGTCCGGCTGAACACCTGCCCCGGCTTGACGATGCGCCGCGCGGTGCCGGCGCGCACCTTTGCGAAGGGGCCGCGTCCGGGGCCGTAGATGCCCGCCAGCCGGAGGATGTGCAGCGGCAGACCGAGCGACTGCCATTGCCGCTCGGCCAGCACCCGCATCTCGCCGCGCCGGGTCGCGGGGGCGAGGGGCGTGTCCTCGTCGACCCAGCCGCCGCCGTGGTCGCCGTAGACGCCGGTTGTCGACAGATAGCCGACCCAGACGAGGTGCGGCGCGGCGGCCAGCGCCGGACCCAGCGCGCGGAACACCGGATCGCCCTCGGCGTCGGGGGCGATGGACAGCAGCACATGGCTCGCCATGGCGATCTCGGGCGCGAGGTCGTTGCCCGGCCAGACGCGCAGGACGGGGTCGGCGGCGGCCTTGGCCGGGTCGCGGGTGGTGCCGATCACCTGCCAGCCGTCCGGCAGCGCGGCCGCCAGCGCGCGGGCGGAATAGCCGTGGCCGAAGGAGAGAAGGGTCGGGGTCATGGCCGCAGGATGGGCACTCGCGCCCGCGACCGCAAGCGGTCAGGGCAAGGGCCGCGACGGCACCCAGCAATAGCCGTTGGGGGACAGCAGGAAGGCCTCGCGCAGCCCGTGCGGCTTGTCGGTCGGCGGTTGCAGGATCGGGGCGCCCTGGGCCTCGGCCCGGGCGGCGGCGGTATCTGGGTCGATGTCGTAGAGACGCAGCTCGATCCCGGCGCCGCGCGGCGGTGTCTCGGGCAGGAGATCAAGCAGCGGATTCGCGTGGTAGGTCGCATCGGCGTGGACCTGCACCAGCGCGCCGCCGCCTGTGACGATCGCGAAGTCGCGGCTGACGCGGTGCGGGGTCAGCCCGAGAACGCCGGTCAGGAAGGCCAGTTCCTCGGCCACGTCCCGGACCAGCAGGTTGAGGCCCAGCCCGCGCAGGCTGCGCCCGAAGGCGTCGGCCGGGACGGTTTCGTAGTCCATGCCTGTCACTCCGCTGTCACCGGAGCCTGCTTGAAGCTTCCGAACCCTCGTGTCAAACTTGGCCATGTCAAACCATATTTCCTTTCCGAGCTGGTCCGATGTCGCCGCGGACCTGATTGCCGTGGCAGCCGGGCGTTCCCCCGCCGACCGCGTGATACGGGGCGGCAGGCTGGTCAACGTGCACAGCCGCGAGGTGCTCGACGGCTGGGACGTCGCCATCAAGGCCGGCCGCTTCGCCTATGTCGGCCCCGATGCCGCGCATTGCATCGGCGAGGGCACCGAGGTGCTCGACGCCGGCGGGCGCTACCTGATCCCGGGTCTGGTGGACGGGCACATGCACATCGAGTCGGGCATGCTGACGCCTGCCGAATTCGCCGCCGCCGTCATGCCGCACGGCACCACGACGATGTTCACCGACCCGCACGAGATCGCCAATGTCCTCGGGCTGCGCGGCGTGCGGCTGATGCATGACGAGGCACTGCTGCAGCCCGTCAACATCTTCACCCAGATGCCCTCCTGCGCACCCTCCGCCCCGGGGCTCGAGACCACCGGCTGGGAGATCACGCCCGAGGACGTCGCCGAGGCGATGACATGGCCCGGTATCATCGGCCTGGGCGAGATGATGAACTTTCCCGGCGTGGCGGCGGGGGACGCCAAGATGCTGGCCGAGATCGCCGCGACCCAGCGCGCGGGCAAGACCGTCGGCGGGCACTATGCCTCGCCCGATCTTGGCCCGGCCTTTCATGCCTACGTCGCGGGCGGGCCTGCGGACGACCACGAGGGCACCTGCGAGGCGGACGCCATCGCCCGGGTGCGGCAGGGGATGCGCGCGATGCTGCGCCTCGGCTCGGCGTGGTACGACGTGGAAAGCCAGATCACTTCGATCACCGAGAAGGGCCTCGATCCGCGCAACATGATCCTGTGCACCGACGACTGCCATTCCGGCACGCTGGTCCGGGACGGCCACATGAACCGCGTCGTGCGGCACGCGATCGACTGCGGCTGCGATCCGCTGATCGCGCTCCAGATGGCCACGGTGAACACCGCGACGCATTTCGGGCTGGAGCGCGAGCTTGGCTCGATCGCTCCGGGACGGCGGGCCGACATGATCCTGACCTCGGACCTGCGGACGCTGCCGATCGAGCTGGTGATCGCGCGCGGCATCGACGTTGCGCGGGACGGCGTCGGGCTGGTTCCCTGTCCGCATCTCGACTGGCCCGAGGACGTGCGGGCGACGGTGCACCTCGGCAAGGTGCTGGAGGCGCCCGATTTCGAGATCCGCGCGCCCGAGGGGGCCAACACGGTCACCGCCCGCGTGATCGGCGTCGTCGAGAACCAGGCCCCGACCAAGGCGCTGACCGCGGACCTGCCGGTGACCGACGGGATCGTCGAAGGCACCGGCGGTGTCGCGCAGATCGCGCTCGTCGAACGGCACCGCGGCACCGGTGGCGTGGTCAACGGCTTCGTCTCGGGGTTCGGGTACGAGGGCCGGATGGCGATGGCCTCGACCGTGGCGCATGACAGTCACCACATGATCGTAGTGGGCACCGACCGCGAGATGATGGCCGCCGCGGCCAATCGGCTGGGCGAGGTCGGCGGCGGCGTCACGATCTGGAAGGACGGGGCCGAGATTGCCCTCGTCGAACTGCCGATCGCCGGGCTGATGTCCGACAGTCCCGCCGCCGAGGTGGCCGCCAAGGCCGATGCCATGATGACCGCGATGCGGGCCTGCGGCTGCACGCTGAACAACGCCTACATGCAGCACTCGCTGCTCGCGCTCGTGGTGATCCCCGAGCTTCGCATTTCCGATCTGGGCCTGGTGGACGTGACCCGTTTCGCCCTGACCGATCTTTTCGAGACACCCTGAGGTTCCATGACCGTTCTTGCCATGAAGTCGCCCCCTGCTGGCGAACCGAAACGTTTTTCCGATCCGGCGGCCGCGGTGGCCGAGTTGCAGCGCCTCTACTCCGAGGCCACGGATTTCCTGCGCGACAGCTTCGCCGAGATCGCGCGGGGAACCCGGCCGGACGTGCGCTACCGGGCCTATTACCCGGAGATCCGGCTGACCACGACGAGTTTCGCCGCCGTCGACAACCGCCTGAGCTTCGGCCATGTCTCGACGCCCGGCACCTATTCGACGACCGTCACGCGGCCCGACCTGTTCCGGAACTACCTGACCCAGCAGATCGGCCTCGTGACCCGGAACCACGGCA
>JAUHZL010000179.1 GCA_030425945.1 Alphaproteobacteria bacterium
GCAAGAAGGGCATGCTCAAGGGCGGCCTGCAGGCCCTGATGGGCAAGTCCGGCATGCCGCAGGACATGGCCGCCGGCATGGACCCCAAGGCGCTGGAAGCCGCCGCGCGCCAGATGGGCGGGCGGGCTCCGGGCGGTCTGCCCGGCCTCGGCGGCATGGGCCTGCCCCCCGGTCTCTCCGGCTTCGGGAAGAAGAAATGAGATATCCCGTCCTCGAAACCCCGCACCTGTTCCTGCGCAAGCCGACCCTCGGTGACCTGCTGACGGCCGAGGGCGCGCTGCCGCGCTGGGCCGCGACCGCCGGTCTGCTGCACCACTGGGACGCGCAGGGCCATGGCCCCTTCGCCGTGCTCTGCAAGCGGACCGACCGGGTGCTGGGCCTCGCCGGGCCGTGGAGCCCCGAGGGCTGGCCCGAGCCGGAACTGGTCTGGCACCTCTGGACCGACGCCGACACCCGCACGACCGAGGCGGCCCGTGCCGCGCGCGGCTTCGTGCAGACCGGCCTCGGCTGGGTGACCTGCGTCAGCTACCTCGGCTTCCCGGACCGTGCGGGCATCGCCACCGCCGCCGCGCTGGGGGCGACCCGCGACCGCTTCGCCGACACGCCCGCCGGGCGTGACTGCCTCGTCTATCGCCACCTCGATACCGGCGTCCTGCGCCGCGCCGCCTGATCCGACCATGACCCTCGCCCCGACCCTGACAACCGCGCGCCTGACGCTGCGCCCGATGCGCCCGGAGGACTTCGGTCCCTACGCGGCGCTGATGGCCGGTCCGCGCGCGGCGGGCATGGGCGGTCCGTTCGACACCCGCGCGGCCTGGGGCCTGTTCTGCCACGACGCGGCAGGCTGGGCGCTGCATGGCCTCGGCGGGCTGATGATCGACGTGACCGCGACCGGGGTCACCGTCGGCCAGGTCGGGCTGAACGCCGGGCCGCTCTTCCCCGAGCCGGAACTGGGCTGGATGCTCTATGACGGGCACGAGGGGCAGGGTTATGCGACCGAGGCCGCCGCCGCGCTGCGCGACTGGGCCTTCGCCCGGGCCGGGCTGGCGACGCTCGTCAGCTACACCGACCCGGGCAATGCCGCCTCGCAGGCCGTCGCGCGCCGTCTCGGGGCCATCGCCGACCCGGACGCCCCCCGGCCGGACGCGGGCGATGTCGTCTTCCGTCACCCCCGCCCGGCGGAGGTCGCCGCATGAGCGCCCCCGCCCTGCATCCGTGGGAGCTTCCGCCCGAGGGGCCCGCCGCCGAGGTCGTCGCCGCGCTGGCCGCCCGCCTGCCGGTGCTGGAGACCCCGCGCCTGGCGCTGCGCGCCCCGGCGCTGGCCGACTTCGACGCGTATGCCGCGATCCTCTGTGGGCCGGACACCGCGCACCTCGGCGGCCCCTTCGACCGCGAAGCGGCGTGGGGCGACTTCTGCACCTATGTCGCCGGGTGGCTGCTGCGCGGCTCGGGCCTCTGGACCGTGACCCTGCGCGACAGCGGCGCGGTGCTGGGCTTCGTGCTGGTCGGCATGGAATACGGCGATGCCGAGCCGGAGCTGGGCTATCTCTTCACCGAGGCCGCGCAGGGTCACGGCTACGCGACCGAGGCCGCCGCGGCCGCGCGCGACCACGCCCTCGACGCGCTGGCGCTGCCGTCGCTCGTCTCCTACGTTGCGCCGCAGCATGACCGGTCTGCCGCCGTCGCCCGCCGCCTCGGCGCCCGCCGCGACGGGGCTGCGGAACGGGCCTTCGCGGACGATCCGGTGCAGGTCTGGCGCTATGCCGCGACCGGGTTCGGCGGGGCGGAGGCCTACGCATGACCGTCCAGACCCCTGTCACCGCGATTCCCGAGTTCGAGGCCGGACGGCTGCGCTACCGCGCGCCCCAGATGGACGATTTCGAGCCCTACCACGCCTTCTGCGCCTCCGAGCGCTCGCGCGGGGTCGGCGGCCCCTACCCGCATCGGGCGCAGGCGTTCGAGCGGCTGGCGGGCCTGATCGGGCACTGGGCGCTGCGCGGCTATGGCCGCTGGATGGTCGCGGACCGCGAGACCGACGCGCCGCTGGGCGTGGTCGGCATCCTCTACCCGGAGGACTGGCCCGAGCCCGAGATCGCGTGGTCCCTCTTCGCCGAGGCCGAGGGGCGCGGCATCGCCTACGAGGCGGCGCAGGTCGCCCGGCGCTATGCCTACGAAACGCTGGGCTGGTCCACGATCATCTCCTGCGTGAAGCCGGAGAACACCCGCTCGGCGGCGCTGGCCCGCCGTCTCGGCGCGCGGCCCGACGGGCATCACGATCACCCGATGATCGGGCGGCTGCACATCTGGCGCCACCCCGGACCGGAGGCGCTCTGAGATGGGACACCGCGACATTCCCCTGCTGGAGACCAAGCGTCTGATCCTGCGCGGCCCGACCGCCGAGGATTACCCGGACTTCAAGGCGACCTTCGCCTCCTACCGGTCGCGCTTCATGGGCGGGCCGCTGACGCCCTACGAGACGTGGATGCTGTTCGCCGCCGAGATCGGCCACTGGGAGATCCGCGGCTTCGGCATGTGGATGATCCACCTGAAGGAGACCGACGAACCGGTCGGCATGGTCGGCGGCTGGCAGCCCAGCCAGTGGCCCGAGCGCGAGATCGCCTGGATCATCTTTCCGGGCAAGGGCGGCAAGGGCTACGCGCTGGAGGCCGTCGATTGCTGCCGGCGCTATCTCTACTCCGTCAAGGGATGGGAGGGCGCGGTCAGCTACCTCGACCCCAAGGACCTCGACAGCGTGCGGCTGGCCGAGCGCCTGGGCTGCACCCGGGACGACGCGGCGCGCACGATCGACAACAACGACAGCGCCTATCGCCACCCCGGCCCGGCGGCGCTGGCCAACAGCCAGCTCGCCGACGGCATCGCGCTGGAGATCGCGCATTACCGCGACCCGCTGTTCCGACCGGAGGGCTGGGCCATTGACTGATCCCCGCCGCCCTGCCCCGTGCAGCGTCGGTGTCCGCACCGACGCGATACCGACGCAATACCGACGTGATACCGACGTGGCGTGCGCCGCGTTCAGGAGGTCTTAATGTCTGACGTGATCACCCGCGCCGCCACCGTGCTGAGGGAACACCGCGAGAGCATCGACCGGCTCGACGCGATCCTCGTCTACACGCTGGGCGAGCGCTTCAAGCACACCCAGGCGGTCGGCCGGCTCAAGGCCGAGCACGACCTGCCGCCCTCCGATCCCGCCCGCGAGGCGGCCCAGATCGCCCGGCTCGAACAGTTGGCAAAGGACGCCGACCTCGACCCGGAATTCGCGAAGTCCTTCCTGAACTTCATCATCCAGGAAGTGATCCAACACCACCGGAAACACCAGTCTTGACAAGGATGTAGGGGCGGCGAGGCAGCCTCCCCGACGACGCCATAAGAAGGAGAAGAACTCATGGCCATGAAGATCCGACTCGCCCGCGGCGGCTCGAAGAAGCGCCCGCACTACGCCATCGTCGCCGCCGATTCGCGGATGCCCCGCGACGGCCGCTTCCTCGAGAAGCTCGGCACCTACGACCCGCTGCTGCCGAAGGACAGCGAGGATCGCGTGAAGATGGACGTCGCACGCGTCCAGCACTGGATCGCCCAGGGCGCCCAGCCGACCGACCGCGTCTCGCGCTTCCTCGAAGCCGCCGGCATCGTCGCCAAGACCGAGCGCAACAACCCCAAGAAAGCCGTCCCGGGCAAGAAGGCCCAGGAGCGCGCCAAGGAGAAGGCCGAGAAGGCCGCCGCCGCCGCGGACGCCGAGTAATCGGCCGGACCGGACATGGGCGACAGGACGCCTGAGGGCACCGTTTGCGTCGGCGCACTGGCCGGCGCCTTCGGCGTGCGCGGAGAGGTGCGGCTGAAGAGCTTCTGCGCCGATCCCGCCGCGATCGAAAGCTATGGCCCGCTCGTCACCGAGGCGGGGCAGAGCTTCGACGTGGCCCTGTCGCGGCCGATCCCCAACGGCTTTGCCGCCCGCCTGTCCGGGGTGACGAGCAAGGAACAGGCGGACGCCCTCCGGGGGGTCCGCCTCTATGCCCGCCGCGAGCGCCTGCCCGCGCTCGACGAGGACGAGTTCTACCACGCCGACCTGCTGGGTCTGCGCGTCCTCGACACCGGCGGGACCGAAATCGGCCGGATCAAGGCCGTCCTCAACCACGGGGCGGGCGACATCCTCGAAGTGACCACGCCCAACGGCGTGGTGCTGCTGCCCTTCAGCCGCGCCGCCGTGCCGACGGTGGATGTCGCGGGCGGACGGGTGATCGCCGATCCGCCGGAGGGGATCTTCCCCGATGACTGAGGACCGGCCCCGGCGCATCCTGATCCACGCAGGGTTCCACAAGACCGGGACCTCGACGGTGCAGGACTTCCTCAAGGCGAACCGCGAAACGCTGCGGCCGCATTTCCTCTATTACGGCAAGGCGGATTTCCGGGCGCTCGGCGCGCTGGCCCGCCGCTATGGCCAGCGCCCCTACCCGTGGCGACTGGCGCGCTTCCGCAGCGGCCTGCGGCGCTTCCTGCGAAGCCTGCCCGACGGCCATGACATCGTGCTGTCGCGCGAGACCTTCAGCGGCACCATGCCCGGCCACCGGGGCCTGTTCGGAAGGGTGATCCGCTCGACCCTGCCCGCCTCCGAGCGGCTGGCGCGGGTGCTGGCGGACGAGACCGCGCGGCGGTTCCCGGGCGCCGAGATCATCCTGTTCTACACCACCCGCGACCGCGAGGCGTGGCTGCGCTCGGTTCACGGGCACCTGTTGCGCTCGATCCGGCTGACCGACGACTACCCGGCCTTCGCCCGCCGCCTCGGCGACACCCCGGGACCGGAGGCCGAGGCCAAGCTGCTGGCCGAGCGCCTTGCCCCGCAGCGCGTCGAGACCGCGCACCTGGAGCATTTCGCCAATGCGCCGGGCGCGGCGGCGCAGGCGATCCTGTCGCTGATGGAGGTGCCGCACGCCGTGCGCGACCAGCTCCGGACCGTGCCGCGCGGCAACATCGGCCAGCCCGAGGCATTGCGCGCCGCCTTCCTGACGCTGAACCGCCAGATCGGCAACAAGCGGCGGCTGAAGGCGAAGAAACTCGCCGTGCTGGAGGGCCGCGAGGATGTCTGACGCGCCCGAAGCCCCCGACGCCCCGTCGCGCTCGCACGGGCGGCTGACCGTCTCGGCCAGCCTGAAGCCCCGCGAACTGATGACCGACCGACCGCCGCTGGCGCGGGCCTGGACCGCGAAGATCGTCACCCTGTTCCCGGAGGCGTTTCCCGGCGTGCTGGGCCTCAGCCTGACGGGCAAGGCGCTGGACCTCGGGCTGTGGCGCTACGACACCGTGGCGCTGCGCGACTTCGGCAAGGGCCGTCACCGCGATGTGGACGACACGCCCGCCGGTGGCGGCGCGGGCATGGTGCTGCGCCCCGACGTACTGGGCGAGGCGATCGAGGCCGCCGTGCCGAAGGGCTGGCTGGACGCCCCGGCCGAGGCGCGGGCGGCCTTCCCGCTGGTCTATCTCAGCCCGCGCGGGGCGCCCTTCACGCAGGCCACGGCGCGCCGCTGGGCTGCGGGTCCCGGCGTGACGCTGATCTGCGGCCGGTTCGAGGGCATCGACGAGCGCGTGATCGAGCACTACGGCATCGAGGAGGTCAGCCTCGGCGACTTCGTCCTGACCGGCGGCGAGATCGCGGCGCAGGCGATGCTGGACGCGACCGTGCGCCTGCTGCCGGGCGTGCTGGGCAATGCCGCCTCCGCCGAGGAAGAGAGCTTCGCGCAGGGCCTGCTGGAGCATCCGCAGTACACCCGCCCCGCCGAGTGGCAGGGCCGCCCGATCCCCGAGGTTCTGATGTCCGGGCATCACGGGCGCATCGCCGCGTGGCGGCAGGCCGAGGCCGAGCGGATCACCGAAGCCCGGCGGCCGGACCTGTGGGCCGCGTGGCGCGCGCGCCGGGACGGCTGACGCCCGCCCCCGCCCGGCCCACAACAGGCTTGAATTCCGCGCCCATCTCTGGTTTGAGCCGGTCGTTCCCCGGTGTGCCGGGTTCCTTGCGATTCCCGTCTTCTTCCGACGCGGGGCTGCGGAACCGGCTGGGGAGTGTGACAAGGAACGCCGACCGGATCTCTCGCGGGCGCGGCCATGCAGGCCCCGGACCCGATGGAAGACGCAGAGCTCTTCGGACGCATCATCTTCGCGGGCCAACCGTGAGCCAGTTCAAGGAGTGGATCAGATGAACCTGATCGCACAGCTCGAGGCGGAGCAGATTGACGCCCTCGGCAAGACCATCCCGGATTTCAAGGCCGGCGACACCATTCGCGTCGGCTACAAGGTGACCGAAGGCAGCCGGACCCGGGTGCAGGCCTATGAAGGCGTGTGCATCTCGCGCAACGGCGGCAAGGGCATCGGCGCCAGCTTCACCGTGCGCAAGATCAGCTTCGGCGAGGGCGTCGAGCGCGTCTTCCCGCTGTACTCGACCAACATCGACTCGATCGAGGTCGTGCGCCGTGGCCGCGTGCGCCGCGCCAAGCT
>JAUHZL010000180.1 GCA_030425945.1 Alphaproteobacteria bacterium
TTCATGAAGTCGAGCACCGACAGGCCGGAGGAGAAGCGCGCCGAGCGCGCGGTGGGCAGCACGTGGTTCGGGCCGCCCGCGTAGTCGCCGATCGCCTCCGGGGTCCACGGCCCGAGGAAGATCGCCCCCGCGTGGGTGATCCGGGCGGCCAGCGCGTCGGGGTCGGCGACGCAGAGCTCGAGGTGCTCGGGCGCGATGCGGTCCGACAGCGCGGCGGCCTCCGCGAGATCGCGCACGGTGATGACCGCGCCGAAGTCGCGCCAGCTCGCCCCGGCGATGGCGCGGCGCGCAAGCGTCTGAAGACGCTTGTCCACCGCCGCCGCGACCGCCTGCCCGAAACCGGCATCGTCGGTGATCAGGATCGACTGCGCGCTCTCGTCATGCTCGGCCTGGCTGAGCAGGTCCAGCGCGATCCAGTCGGGATCGTTGTCGCGGTCGGCGATGACGAGGATCTCGGAGGGGCCCGCGATCATGTCGATGCCGACCTGCCCGAAGACCCGGCGCTTGGCGGCGGCGACATAGGCGTTGCCGGGGCCGGTGATCTTGTCGACCGGGCGGATGGTCTCGGTGCCGTAGGCCAGCGCGGCGATCGCCTGCGCGCCGCCGACCCGGTAGACCGTCTCGACCCCCGAGAGCCGCGCCGCGAGCAGCACCAGCGGGTTCGCCACCCCGTCGGGCGTGGGCACGGTGACGACGAGGCGGCCGACGCCCGCCACCTGCGCCGGGATCGCGTTCATCAGCACGGAGGACGGGTAGGACGCCAGCCCGCCCGGCACGTAGAGGCCCGCGGCCGCGACCGGGGTCCAGCGCCAGCCCAGCTCGGCCCCCGCCGGGTCGGTCCAGCGGGCATCCTCGGGGCGCTGGCGCTCGTGGTAGGCGCGGATCCGCGCGGCGGCGAGGTCGAGGGCCGCGCGGTCCGCGGCGGGCACCTTCGCGATCTCGGCGTCGATCTCGGCCTCCGAGAAGGCGAGGCGCCCGGGCGCGAGGCGCACGCGGTCGAAACGCTCGGTCAGCGCGATCAGGGCGGCGTCGCCCCCGGTGCGGACCTGCGCGATGATGTCGGCGACGGCGCTGTCCACGTCCGGACTGTCCTCGCGCTTCATCGCCAGCAGCGCGGCGAAGGCGGGTTCGAACCCGGGATCGGCGGAGGACAGGAACTGGGGCATGGGCGGCCTTTCTGCGCGGTCCGCTTCGACATAGCCGGGCATAGGGCCGGTCTCAAGGTGGCGGGGGTGTCGCGGGGGACGTTGCAGGGGGCCGGAAGGGCGCGGGATGTGGTGGGGGACGGCGACGGGCGGAGGCGCGCGCCCTTCCCCGCGCGGCGGGACGGGCAGCGTTGGGTCGGAACGGTCGCACCGTCAGAGCCGTCCGCGCGGATCACCGGCACCCCCGGCGCCCAAGGCCGGAAGGGCGCACGGCGCGGCGCACCCAAGCGGCAGGCGGTCTCCCGCGCCCTTCCCCGCGCCCGGCCTCTAGCTGTCCGGATGCTCCGGCGTGCGGCCCGAGGGGGCGGCGTAGGGGCGGGTCACGTCGCGCAGGGTGACCTCCAGCGTCTCGACCGACAGGCGAAGCGCGCCGTCGCCCGCCAGGGTCAGCAGCACGCTGCCGGTGCCGTCCGCGCCCGGCTCGAACCCCACCGACAGGAGCGACAGCACGGTATCCGCATCGCCGCGCGGCACGCCGAGGCTGGCGACGCCCAGCACGTCCTCGACCGCCAGCACCGACTGCACGCGCTCGACCGGGCGGCCGCGGCGGGCGGCGGCGTCGCGGTCTTCCCAGCGGAACCGGTTCAGCAGCACGGCGAAGCGGCGGTGGGTGCGGTCCCAGCGCATCTCGCTGGCCGGGAACACCGCGTCCTGCGCCAGCGCCGACAGCACCGGCAGGTCGTCGGCCGCGAGGGCCTTCAGGCGCAGCGGGCGCTCGGCGCCGTCCTCGAACCGTGCGTCCCCGGTCATGCCGCGCGCACCCGTTCGATCTTCGCGCCGCAGTTGCCCAGCTTCTCCTCGACCCGCTCGTAGCCCCGGTCGAGGTGGTAGACCCGGCTGACCACCGTTTCGCCCTCGGCGGCGAGACCGGCGAGGATCAGGCTGACCGAGGCCCGCAGGTCGGTCGCCATCACCGGCGCGCCCTTCAGGCGCGGCACCCCGGTCACCGTCGCCGTGCCGCCGTGGACGTCGATCCGCGCGCCCATCCGGATCAGCTCGGGCGCATGCATGAAGCGGTTCTCGAAGATCCGCTCCTCCAGCACGCTGGTCCCCTCGGCGGTGCAGAGCAGCGCCATCATCTGGGCCTGCAGGTCGGTCGGGAAGCCGGGGAAGGGCTCGGTCACGACATCGACGGCGCGGACCCGGCCGTTGTGCCGCGACACGCGCAGGCCGGCGGGTGTCTCCTCGACCGAGACCCCGGCGGCGTCGAGCTTCTCGGCGAAGGCCGCCACCAGGTCGAGCCGCCCGCCCAGCAGCTCGACCGAGCCGCCGGTGATCGCGGGCGCCAGCATGTAGGTCCCGAGCTCGATCCGGTCGGTGACGACCGGGTGCGTCGCGCCGCCCAGCGCGGTGACGCCCTCGATGGTGATCGTGGCGGTCCCTTCACCCTCGATCCACGCGCCCATCTTGCGAAGGCACTGGGCGAGGTCGACGATCTCGGGCTCGCGCGCGGCGTTCTTCAGGACCGTGGTCCCGACCGCCAGCGTCGCCGCCATCAGCGCGTTCTCGGTCGCGCCGACCGAGACGAAGGGGAACTCGACGACCGCCCCGTGCAGGCCGCCCGCGGGTGCCGTCGCGTGGACGTAGCCGTCGCGCAGGTCGAGCGTGGCGCCCATCGCCTCGAGCGCGCGGAGGTGCAGGTCCACGGGGCGCGCGCCGATCGCGCAGCCGCCGGGCAGCGAGACCTCGGCCTGCCCGAAGCGCGCCAGCATCGGCCCCAGCACGAGGATCGAGGCGCGCATCTTGCGGACGATGTCGTAGTCGGCGCGCAGCGTGTCGATGTCATGCGAGGACAGCGCCAGCACCCGGCCCTCGTTCAGCGCGCTGACCTCGGCCCCGAGCGAGCCGAGCAGCTGCGTCATGGTGCGGATGTCCGACAGGCGCGGCGCGTTGGTCAGCGTCAGCGGCTGGTCGGTCAACAGGGTCGCCGGCATCAGCGTCAGGCAGGCGTTCTTCGCGCCCGCGATCGGGATCGTGCCGGTGAGCGGGGTGCCGCCCGTGATGTGTATCTGGTCCATGCCCCTGCCCTTCAGCTGTCGCGGGTCGCGGCGGTGTCCGGCCCGTCTTGTGTTTCGTCGCGGTGGTCCGGCGCGGCGGCGACGTCCCCGTCGGTCCGCGCCCGCGCCTGCGCCTTGCGCCGCCCCAGGTTCGCCTTCAGCGCAGCCTTCAGCCGGGCTTCGCGCGTGTCGGCGGAAGCGGCGGGGCGGCGGCGGTCGGAGGGTGTCTTGACGGTCACGGGGGTTCTTTAACGCAGGGGCCAAAACGCGTCCAGATTGCCCTTGCACCCTCGGGCATTTGATCGTAAACGCCCCCCCACGACGCGACGGACATCGCTCCGACGGTCCCCGGCGCTGCTGTAGCTCAGTGGTAGAGCACTCCCTTGGTAAGGGAGAGGCCGACAGTTCAATCCTGTCCAGCAGCACCATTTTTCAATTTAGTTGAGAAGCTCGACGCTGCAACCGAATGATCGGACGAAGCCTCCTAGCTCTGGGCGGCACCGGGGTAACACGCACGCTGGAGGCCAGTTTATTTCCGCGTGTTCCGGTAGTAACGTCAGTGCATCTGACAGCTAGGCGTGGAGATCGGATGCCCTTTGTCCTGGATGTATCCGAGGGCGGTCCGTTCGAGATCCGCTTGCTTCGGAACAAGTTCGAGATCATCGGCATCGCGCCCCTTGGACATGACGACGTTCGAGACATTTCTTACAGTGTCCAGGTATCACTGATGCAATGCCCGCCATTCGACGGGAGCATTGAACGCACTGAGCTTCTCTTTTCGTTGGTTGAATCTGATGGGGACACGACTAAATATTTTGACGACGGACGTGCGACAACATCGTTCCTCGTTGGGCAGAATCGCCGAGTTGCCTTAGACATTATCCGGTTGGCCGCCCGTCAGCTCTTGGAAGAGCGGTCGCCCGACGTCGTTACCATGTCGACTGTACAGAAGAACCCGCCGGAGAAGGCGTTGGCCAAGTACCGTACTGTAGCAGCGGCCGTCCAAGCCGCCGGTTACGTCGGTGGGTTGGGCGATGCGTACGACGGCTACAGAATTTGGATGTTTGTAAAGAAATAATACTTACCGTACGGTAGAAGCGTCGCAAGCGCACGAATCAAGGCGAGCGTCAGCGGAGAACTAGAAAGATGAGTCAAGCACCTCTTACACGTGAAGAACAGATAGAGTTCATGACTGCTGCTCGCCAGCGGCATGAGGCTGCTGTTCAGCGTTGGTCTACCGACGAAACGATCATTGCAGCTCTGCGCGAACCAGCTCGCAGCAACCTGAGTGCGTCCAATTACGTGCGTCACGATGTGGTAGCGCGGCGAACAGCTTGATTTGATTGGCTGCGTCGATTGGGGGCAGCCGCGGGGCGTCGCCTCCCGGCCGAGTTCGGCGTGGACGGCTACTTGTTCCGCTACCGGCATCACTTCGTCTACTGGCGGTGGCTGGCGAACGGCGACATCGGGATCGTGACCGTCCTGCACGAGCGCATGCACCAGGTCGGCCGGGTGCGGGAAGCGTTCCCGGACTGAGGCCTCCCTGTCGCGCGGGACGTGTCAACCGTCGCGGCGGGGGTTGGGCCGGGCGGCGGGGTGCGGCAGAGTGGGGGAACCTGTCCCGGAGGCCCCGATGCGCTTTGTCCCGAACCGGTTCCGTGCCGGCGCCCTGCCCTTTCCCGGCCTCGACGCGATGCCCGACCCGGCGGAGGATGCCACCGCGGTGACCGCGCTGCTGGCGCGCTGCCCGGCGCACGGGGTGACGCCGCTGGCGTCGGCGCCGGACCTTGCCCGCCGGGCGGGGGTGGCGGAGGTCCGGGTGAAGGACGAGCGCGGGCGGATGGGCCTCGGCAGCTTCAAGGCGCTGGGGGCCGCGCACGTGATCGCCGCCGACGCGGTCGCGGCCAACCCGGAGGCCCCCGAGGGCGCGCTGGCGGGCACCACCTATGTCACCGCGAGCGCGGGCAACCACGGGCTGTCGGTCGCGGCGGGCGCGCGGGTCTTCGGCGCGCGGGCGGTGGTCTACCTGTCCGAGGCGGTGCCGGAGGGATTCGCCGAACGGCTGCGCGCGAAGGGGGCCGAGGTGCGCCGCGCCGGGGCGACCTACGAGGACAGCATGGCCGCCGCCGCCCGGGCCGCGGAGGCCGAGGGGATGGTGCTGCTGTCGGACAGTTCCTGGCCCGGCTACAGCGAGAAACCGCATGGCGTGATGGCCGGCTACCTCGCGCTGATGGCCGAGGTGGCAGGCGAGATCGCGGCGCCGCCCACCCATATCTTCGTGCAGGCCGGGGTCGGCGGGCTGGCGGCGGCGGTCGCGGCCCATGCAAGGCGGGTCTGGGGCAGCGGGCCGGTGATCGCCGTGGTCGAGCCCGCCGCCGCCCCCGCGATCTTCGCGGCGATCGCGGCGGGGACCTTCGTGCGGGCCGAGGGGCCGGTCTCCAGCATGGGGCGGCTCGACTGCAAGGAGGCCTCGCTCATCGCGCTGAAGGGGCTGGCGCGCAACGCCGACCTGATCCTGACCGTGACCGAGGCCGAGGTCGCCGCAGCGATGCCGGTGCTGGCGGCGGCGGGGCTGGCCACCTCGCCCTCGGGCGGGGCCGGGCTGGCGGCGCTTCTGGCACTCGACCCCGAGACGCGGGCGGCGCTGGGGCTGAGCGAGGCCGCGCGGGTGCTGACGATCCTCAGCGAGGGACCGGAGGCATGAGCGCCCCGGCGCGCGGCTTCCCCGAGGACGAGTTCCGCGCGCGGGTGCGGCGGGCGCAGGCGGCGATGGCGCAGCGGGGCCTCGACGCGCTGCTGCTGACGACCGAGGCGGAGGTGCGCTACATCACCGGGTTCCTGACGCGGTTCTGGGAAAGCCCGACGCGGCCGTGGTTCGTGGTGCTGCCCGCCGCGGGCGACCCGGTGGCGGTGATCCCCTCGATCGGGGCGGCCCCGATGGCGGCGACCTGGCTGAGCGATATCCGCACCTGGCGCGCGCCGGACTACGGCGACGACGGGATCGGGCTGCTGGCCGATACCCTGCGCGAGGTCGCGGGGCCCGGCGCGCGGGTCGGCCATGCCTCCGGGCTGGAGACGCAGTTGCGGATGCCCGCCGACGACGTGGCGCGGCTGGGCGCGCGTCTCGCCCCCGGTGCCCTCGTCCCGGACGGCGGGCTGATCCGGGGCCTGCGCGCGGTGAAGTCGCCCGCCGAGGTCGCCAAGATCGAACACGCCTGCGCCATCGCGGGCCGGGCCTTCGCGCGGGTGTCCGAGATCGCCGGGCCGGGCGTGCCGCTGGAGGCGGTGTTCCGGCA
>JAUHZL010000181.1 GCA_030425945.1 Alphaproteobacteria bacterium
AGTTGAAGATCGTCTCGTCTCCGCGTACCGGGCGGTTGCTTTGTCGCGCAAGTTCCACAGCCACCATGTTCGATGGCCAAAGGCAGTCCTTGCCGGTGCTGTCCAGCGTCGTGGCCATCTCGATCGAGCCCGCCTTGGTGGCGTCGAGCGTGATCTTGTAGCGGTCCTCGATGATCCGCTGCACTGCGGGATTGTTCAGAAGCGCCGACTTCTCCCCGCCGTAGTAGATCGCCACGTCAACCGGAGTACGCCGGTCGATCTGGCGAGTGAGCGAAGAGAGGTCGAGGAAGGAGACCGCCATCGCGATTCCGGCGACGATCAGGAGGATCAGAAGTCCAAGAAGCGTGCGGTTCATCTAGCCCCGTTCCATTTGAGTGGCCAGCGCCGAGACCTCAGCCTCGAGCGCGTCGAAATCGTTTTCGAGGCAGGCCCGATCGATCGCATCAATCGCCGGGCCGAAGCTGCGGATCGTCTCGCCGAGCCGCGCCAGGCGGTCGGCGTGGTCGGGTCCCGCCCTTTCCGAGAGATGGCCATAGGCCTCGATGGTGTCCACCATGTTGGGCAGGTAGGACATGATGAAACGCCTGGCCCTGCGGAAGTCCTGCGGGTCGGTCACGACGTGTGTGCGGATAGACTTCAGGTGCCCGACCATCTCGTCCAGATGGGCGCGGTCCGAGGCCGGCACCCGGGGCAGCACCGCCTCGATCCGCGTCGCCGACTGGCCCAGCAGTTGATCCGCGGCGCGGATGTCAGCCGCGCTGACACGACTCGCCAGCATGATCTCGCTGGCTTTCGGCCGACGGCGGATCACCAGCAGCAGCGCGAAGTAGACCGCAATGGCCAACCCGAGCGCCGCCCACGAGATCAAGTCCAGCCCGAAATAGAGCGCTAGGAAGGCCGCGCTGGCCAGAAGCCCGGCTACAATCTGGCGCAGCCCGTCGGACAGCACCATCAGTTGTAGCCCTTCGCGCTGCGGAGCGCCCCGGCGAGGTCGTCCCCCGCGGTGAAAAGCCGCCCGATGGTGGCCTGATTCAACTCACGCAGTTGCGCTTCGTCTGCCTGTCCGAAGGCAATCGCGTGGACCGGCACGTCGAGACCGAAGCCGCTTTCCTTCATGCGCTTGAACAGCAAGTCGCGGTTCACGGTCTCGGAGGCGCCGTCTGTCATCGCCACGATCGCCGGGAGGTAGTCGAAGAGCGTGCCCCGCTCGTAGTAGGGTTGGAGCTCCTCGAGGGCGGACCAAAGCGCACGGTAAAGGTCAGTGCCACCGTCGGCCTCGAGCTTGCGCACCTCGTCCAGCGCCTTCGCGAGGTCGTCCGGATCGGCTCCGATGAAGGTCGTCGCCTCCGAGGACCGGTGGTTGAAGGGCAGCAGGATCGTGACGTCGCGAGACGAGGGCTGCAGCAGGTTCACCGCCGCCTGCTCGGGGTCGAGCAGGAGTGCCATCGCGTCCTTCAGCTGTGCAATCGGTTCGCCCGCCATCGAGCCCGAGACGTCAAGAACCCACACGGTGAGCGAGGGTTTCCGGAGTTCCGACTGGTAGAGCCGGAGCGCCTCGCCGATCACCTCGGCGCCGGGCGTTGGAATCGGGGCGATGTCTCGGCCGAGGTCGATGCCCCAGTCTGGGTTCCACACAGTCACGTCGGCCTTGTCGGCGGAAAGCCCGATCAGCCCGGCGCGTCGGCCGAGCGCCACCAACTCGTTCTGGACCTCCGGGCTGAGGAGATGCGCCTGCAGGGCGAGGAACGCCTCTTCCTTTGCCGGATCGCCCTTGTCGACATAGCCAAGAGGGCTGTCGGCGACGGCGAGCCCGTTTGCCGGGTATATCGCGTAGAGCGGCTCTCGCCCGGCGCGCACGAGTTCCCGGTTCGCCTCGATCACCAGCGCCTCGTAGTTGAACATCGCGTCGAACGCCTGCGGATTGGCGACTAGGCTGTCCTTGAGCCAGCCGGAGGAGCCAGAGGATCTATCGACCTGTGCAAGCAGGTCACGGACCGCGTCGAGCGTCGCGGGATCGCCGAGGTCGTCGAGGGTCAGCACATCCGGATCACCGCTGAGCGCATAGAGGAAGCCGAAATAGGCCGAGGCGCCCGAGTTCGATTGCGTTGCCGAGGTCATCGACAGGCGGAACCGGCGGTCGCGCGCAGCTTGCTGGATCATCTGTATGGTGATGTCCTCGCGCCCGATCCAGCCGAGATCCTCGGCGATCGAGCGCCTGAGTCCGAGCACCACGGGCGAGCGCAGGATCGACTGGCGGTGTTTGACGAGCCTTTGGCTGTCGCCGAGCTCGATCCAGATCGAGTTCGCCGGCCAGACCGCATCAAACGCGCCGTCATCGCCCTTGCCCAGGATGCGCGAGATATCGACCGAGCCCTGGTAGGTCACCGCCACGTCGACCCGGTTTCGTGCGCCCCAGTCGAGGATGATCGGTTCGAGCGCCTGGTTCTCGGAACCGGCGACGATCTGCAGCGAGACGGGCGGACCGCCCCGGTCTGCGAGCGTCCACACGGCGGCAGCGATCGCGACGAGGGCGATGCCGGCAAGGATGGAGAGTCTGCGCATGGGCTCACCTGCGGGCTATGGTCGGCACGACACTTATGTTCCCTAAGGTCCCAATGTAACAGGGCGAGGGCGCCCGCCATAGCGGGCAGATCGAGGCGGCCCGTGCTGCTCCCGGCCACTGGAAACCCGCGGCCGGGCTTTGGAAGCACCTTGGAATGAGGAGTGGCCCACCACCGAGGCGCGTGCGCCCGGGAGGTCCGGCCCGAACTGCTGCGTTCGGCACGTTCCGGCACACCGCATCAGGTCGCCCGCAAGGATGTCGGCACCGCAGGACCGAGAAAGGAAGTTTCCAGCAGTCCCACCCCGACACAGGACGGGGATGAGGCAGTCGGTCGGGCCGAGGAGCAGCAGGCTCCCCCACGAACAGCTGCGCACCTTTCTCAGGGAGTTGAAGGACTTCGCCGGTTTCGCTGCCGAGGCACTGACCAAGCCGTGCCGCGCCAGCGACCGCTGTCACCAAACAAAAACGTATCCTTAAAATGCCTGTCACACAGTGGCTGCATCTGGCCTTTCGGACATAATCAAGGGAGTCTCCCATGTTCCGTACCCTCAGCCTTTCCGCGCTGGCGCTTGGCGCCGCGCTTTCGCCGGCAACGGCACAGACCGAAATCCAGTGGTGGCACGCCATGGGCGGCGAGCTTGGCCAGAAGCTCGAAGCGATCGTCGCGGACTATAACGCCAGCCAGTCGGACTATCGCGTGGTCCCATCGTTCAAGGGCACCTATGCCGAGACGATGACCGCCGCCATCGCAGCCTTCCGCGCCGGTGAACAGCCGGCCGTCGTGCAGGTCTTCGAAGTGGGCACCGGCACCATGATGGCCGCCAAGGGTGCCATCTACCCGGTCTACCAGCTGATGACCGACATGAACGAGCCGTTCGATCCCGCGGCCTTCCTGCCCGCCGTGGTCGGCTACTACACGGACACCGAGGGCAACATGCTGTCGATGCCCTTCAACAGCTCGACCCCGATCCTCTACTACAACAAGGACGTGTTCGAGGCGGCCGGCCTCGACCGCGAAACGCCCCCCACCACCTGGTCGGAAGTCGAGGCATTCTCGAAGCAGATCATGGAATCGGGCGCCGCGCCCTGCGGCTTTACCACCGGCTGGATCAGCTGGGTGCAGCTCGAGAACTTCTCGGCCTGGCACAACCAGCAGATCGGCACGCTCGAGAATGGCTTTGGCGGGCTCGGGACCGAGCTGACCGTGAACGGCCCGGTTCAGGTGAAGCACTGGGACAACCTGGCGCGCTGGCAGCAGGAAGGCATCTTCCAGTACGGCGGTCCGGTGGGTGGCAACGACGCGCCGCCGAAGTTCTACACCCAGGAATGCGCGATCTACATGAACTCCTCGGCCAGCCGCGCGGGCGTGATCGCCAACGCGACCGACTTCGAGGTGGGCTACGGCATGCTGCCCTACTACGACGACGTCGAGGGCGCGCCGCAGAACTCAATCATCGGCGGCGCCACCCTCTGGGTCATGGCCGGCCGACCGGATGCGGAATACCCGGCTGTGGCCGACTTCTTCACCTACCTCTCCTCGCCCGAAGTCCAGGCGCAGTGGCACCAGGGCACCGGCTATCTGCCGATCACCCAGGCCGCGTGGGACCTGTCCGCATCGCAGGGCTATTATGACGCCAACCCCGGTGCCGACGTGTCGATCAAGCAGATGACGCTGAACCCGCCGACCCCGAACTCGAAGGGCTTGCGCTTCGGCTCTTACGTCCAGATCCGCGGGATCATCGACGAGGAGTTCCAGGCTCTGCTCGCCGGTCAGAAGACCGCGCAGGAGGCGCTCGACGCCCTCGTCGCGCGCGGCAACGTGCTGATCCGCGAGTTCGAAGCAGCCAACGACTGACGCAGAACCGCGTCAGACCGGCAGCCCGTGCCCTTGCGGCGCGGGCTGCCGCCCCTGTGAAAGACCCCGCCTGATGAAGCGTTCGATCTTCCGCCACCAGTTTCTGCCATGGGTTCTGCTCGCGCCGCAGTTGGCGGTGACCTTCGTCTTCTTCCTCTGGCCCGCGGCGCAGGCCGGCTGGCAGAGCTTCCTGCGCGAGGACGCCTTCGGGCTCAAGACTGAGTTCGTGGGCTTTGGTAACTACGAGCGTCTCCTGCAGGACGACCAGTACCTGAACGCATTTCAGGTGACGCTGGTCTTCTCGGTCGCGGTGGCCGTGCTGGCGCTTGTCGTGTCTCTGGTCCTCGCGCTTGCGGTCGATCGGATGATCGTGACCGCCCGCACCTACACCACGCTTCTGGTCTGGCCCTACGCGGTGGCGCCCGCCATCGCCGGTCTCCTGTGGTGGTTCATCTTCAACCCGACGATCGGGCTGCTGCCCTATGCGCTCGAGGTCGTGGGCGTCGACTGGGACCACAGCCTGAACGGGACGCAGGCGATGATCCTCGTCGTCGTTGCGGCGGCGTGGAAGCAGATCAGCTACAACTTCCTCTTCTTCGTGGCCGGGCTTCAGTCGATCCCCGCATCGATGCGCGAGGCCGCGGCTATCGACGGCGCGGGCCCGTTCCGCCGGTTCTGGACGATCACCCTGCCGCTTCTGGCGCCGACGTCGTTCTTCCTTCTGGTCGTCAACACCGTCTACGCGATGTTCGACACCCTTCCCGTGATCGACTCGACCACTGAAGGCGGCCCCGCGCAGGCCACCAACATCCTCGTCTACAAGGTCTATGTGGACGGCTTTCTCGGACTGAACCTTGGCTCGTCGGCCGCCCAATCGGTCATCCTGATGCTGATCGTGGTCGGTCTTACCGTGATCCAGTTCCGCTACATCGAGCGGCGGGTGGAGTACTGAGATGGTCGAACGCCGCCCCGTCCTGAACCTTCTGGCGCATGCCGTGCTGATCGTGGGCGTGCTGGTCGTGGCCTTTCCGGTCTGGCTTGCCATCGTTGCCTCGACCCACCCGCAGACCGCCTTCCAGACCGGGCTGATCCCGGTCTGGCCCGGCACCAACGCGTTCGAGAACTACTCGGTGATGCTGGGCGACGGGCTGTCGAACATGGGTGCCCCGCCGCTCGCGGGGATGCTCTGGAACAGCATGGTCATGGCGCTGGTCATCGCCTGCGGCAAGATCGCGATCTCGATCACCTCGGCCTTCGCCATCGTCTATTTCCGCTTCCCGTTCCGGATGCTGGCCTTCTGGTGCATCTTCATCACCCTGATGCTGCCGGTCGAGGTCCGCATCCTGCCGACCTTCAAGGTGGTGGCGGATCTGGGGATGCTGAACAGCTACGCCGGGCTGACGATCCCGCTGATCGCGTCGGCCACCGCGACGTTCCTCTTCCGGCAGGTGTTCCTGACCATCCCGGACGAGTTGCTGGAGGCGTCGCGCATCGACGGGGCGGGTCCGTTGCGGTTCTTCCGCGACATGCTGATCCCCCTCTCGCGCACCAATATCGCGGCGCTCTTCGTGATCCTCTTCATCTACGGCTGGAACCAGTATCTCTGGCCGCTTCTGATCACCACAGACGAGGGCTACTACACCATCGTCGCCGGCATAAAGCGCATGGCCGAGGCGGTCGACGCGATCCCGGTCTGGAACTACGTGATGGCCGCCGCGGTGATGGCCATGCTGCCGCCCGTGGTGGTGGTGATCGCGATGCAGCGGGTCTTCGTGAAAGGCCTCATCGAGACGGAGAAGTAGCATGGCGTCGATCACGCTGGAACGGTTGGGCAAGACCTATGCCGGGGGAACGCGCGCGGTGGAGGGCGTGGACCTGTCCATCGCGGACGGAGAGTTCGTGGTGTTGGTGGGTCCCTCGGGCTGCGGCAAGTCCACGCTTCTGCGGATGATCGCAGGGCTCGAGACGATCAGCGACGGGACGGTGCAGATCGGTGCGCGGGTCGTCAACGACCTCGAACCGGCCGACCGGGACATCGCCATGGTGTTCCAGACCTACGC
>JAUHZL010000182.1 GCA_030425945.1 Alphaproteobacteria bacterium
TATCAGTAATCTGGTTCATAGCGTGATCTCCCTGGCGGTTGCTGCCGCCGGTTGGGTGGGTGTGAGTTCACCCGGAGATTACGCCGCCTTCAAATTTCCACCACCTCCGAGACACGACCTGCCTCACGGGTATTGCGCCCCTTGGGGCCGGCATCTCCTGCAAAGAAGACATGGGAGACACGCCAGCCGTTGCGGGCCAGTTGCCGTGATAGTTCCGCTGTGAATGGGTGCCCTGCGTAGTCATGCACCAGCACATGTGGTCGTGCCACCAGTTGTGGAACAGAAGCGGGCCCGGTTGTCTTGAGTTTGGGGGACGGTGGCAGTGTGTCACTCATGTTGACGGGCAAGCTGACCATCACCCCTTCGCCCCCTGTCCACGCGCATACACATCTTCGTACCGCACGATGTCGTCTTCCCCCAGATACACCCCCGTCTGCACCTCAATCAGCACCATCGGCACGCGGCCGGGGTTTTCCATCCGGTGGATCGCGCCGAGGGGGATGTAGACGGACTGGTTCTCGGTCACGAGGCGGACCTCGTCGTTCACCGTGACCTTCGCGGTCCCCGACACCACGATCCAGTGTTCGGCGCGGTGCACGTGGCTTTGCAGAGACAGGGCCGCGCCGGGCTTCACCACGATGCGTTTGACCTGGAAGCGGTCGGCGAGCGCCAGCGTCTCGAACCAGCCCCAAGGGCGGTGGTCGCGGGGGAAGGCCTCGGCCTGTTTCGCGCCCTTGGCCTTCAGCGCGGTGACTGCCTTCTTCACGTCCTGCGCGCGCGAGGCGTCGGCGACCAGCACCGCGTCGGGCGTCGCCACGACGATGGTGTCCTTCAGCCCGATGCCCACCAGTTCCAGGTCCGGGCTTTCCGATCTGAGCAGCGTGTCGGCGCAATCGATCGCCGTCGCCGCGCCGGTGGTGACGACGCCCGCGCCGCTCTCGCGCCAGACCGCGTCCCACCCGCCGAGGTCGGACCAGGCCCCGGTATAGGGCACGACGCTCAGGTTATCGGCCTTCTCCATCACCGCGTAGTCGATCGAGATGTCGGCGACCTGGCTCCAGGGCCCGGGGTCGAGCCGGAAGAAGGTAAGGTCGGTCGCCCCGCCCTCGACCGCCGCCGTGACCGGCGCGATCAGCTCGGGCGCATGGGCCTCGAAGGCGGCGAGGATCGCCTTGACCGAGAAGAGGAAGATGCCCGCGTTCCACAGGAAGCTGCCGGTCGCCAGCATCGCCTCGGCGGTGGCGAGGTCCGGCTTCTCGACGAAGCGCTGGAGCGGAACCGGACCGCCGTTAGGTGCTGCCGCAAGCTCGAGGTAGCCATAGCCCGTTTCGGGCCGGTCGGGCGCGATGCCGAAGGTGACGAGCGTGCCCGCCTCCGCTGCCGCGCGTCCGGCCTCGACCGCGGCGCGGAAGGCGGCAGGGTCCGGGATGACATGGTCCGAGGGCGCGACGAGCATCAGCGCCTCCGGATCCTTGCGCGCCAGCCAGAGCGCGGCCGCCAGCACCGCGGGGGCAGTGTTCCGCCCCTCGGGCTCGATCAGCACGGTGCCGCCGGCGATCCCGGTGGCGGCCAGCTGCTCGGTGGCAATGAAGCGGAAGTCCGCGCCGGTGATGACCAGCGGCGCGGCATAGCCCGGCCCCGACAGGCGGCGCGCCGAGGCCTGGAACAGGCTCTCCTCGCCGACTAGCTCGGTGAACTGCTTTGGATAGCTCTTGCGGCTGAGCGGCCAGAGCCGCGTGCCGGAGCCGCCGCAGAGAAGAACCGGGGTGATCGTCATGGGGCCGTCCGGGAAAGAGAAAGATGCTGCAACTGCGAAGGTCTCTGCCACGAATACCGTCTTAATGCCATGAGTCGGTTCAGAGGCTGGCGTAATGTAGCGCAGATGCACAGGTTTCGGGCAGGACCCTCGGGCAGCGGGGCCGGATCAGGCGTCCTTCGCGCTGCCGCCGCCATAGCCGAGGTAATAGCCGTCGTAGCGGTAGCTCGACTGCTGGAACTGCTGGTGGCTGAGCACGGTGTAGAAATCCGCCTCCGGGTTCATCGCCTGGCGTAGAGCCTGCACCGCGCTGCGCAGGTCAGCCTGGTTCGTCGTCGCCCAGCGAACCGGCATCACGATGGCGTCGGCATGGTGCGCGATGTAGCGGGCATCGACCACCGGCACGAGCGGCGAGGTATCGATCACGATCATGTCGAAGCTGCGCCGGGCCTCGCGCAGGATCGCGTCGAAGGTCGTCGAGCTGATTAGCTGGTCGGTCGGCACGTTCGATCGCCCGGCACCCAGCACCAGCGACAGGGTGCTTTCCGGGTCGCGGGTGTAGAAGGACGCAGTCACATGGTGCTGATCGGGGTCCTTGAGATAGTCGATCAGCCCGAACTCGGGCTGGATGCCAACCTGCCGGTGGACCGAGGGCTTGCGCAGGTCGGCGTCGATCAGCAGTGTCTTGCGGCCCGAGAGCGCGTAGATCCGGGCCAGCGCCAGCGCCAGCGTGGTCTTGCCCTCGGCCGGGATCGTCGAGGTGATCAGCACGATGCGGCCGTTACGGCTCTCGAAGCCCGGAAGCTCGCCCGGCCCGGCCCCGATCCCGCGCTTGCGGAAGCCCTGCTCGATCGAGGCCCGGAGCCGCCGGATCGATTCCGAATAAGGGGAGAGCGGCTCCTCGATCACCTTGTCGGCGAGCGAGCGCTGTTCTTCCAGTTTGTCGAGGGACAGCGGTACCGTCGTGGCCACTTCGACCCCCACGAGGTCGCGGAGCTGCGCCGTGCTGGTGATGCCGCCGACGTAGTACTCGTTGAGGAACGCCAGACCGATCCCGAGGCCCAGCCCCGCGACGAGCGCCAGCGCGAGGATCAGCCTGGTGTTGGGCGCGCTCGGATCGACCGGGGCGAGCGCCTCCGAGACGATCCGGCTGTCGGCGATCTGCAGCCCGGCCTGAGCCTCGAGGTCGCGCAGCCGCGACAGCAGGGTCTGGTATTGCGAGCGGGCGATCGAGGCTTCCTGCTGCAGCTCGTAGATCTGCGCCAGCGTCTCGGAGGACAGGTCGCTCGACAGGATCTCCTCGCGCAACGTGGCGCGGAAGTCGCTGGCCTGCGCGTTGAGCTGAGACAGCTCCCCCCGGAGATCGCCGATCTGGGCCTGAGCCCGGGCCTCGAGATCCTGGTCGAGCGCGGCGAGCGCGGTCCGGAGATCAATCTCTGCCTGGGTCCCTTGCGCAAGCTGCCCCAGTTGTCGTTGCAGCTGCTCCCGTTCCCGGGCAAGCTGGGCCAGCGCCTGGTCGCCCAACCGGTCGGCCAGCGCGGCATAGTTCTCGGCCTGCAGGTCGGAGGCGGCGGCCTCCGCGATCACCTCGGTGTCGAGCCGCTGCGTGCGTACCGCCTCGAGCTGTTCCCGGAGCCGGGCGAGATCGGCGTTGCCTGAGTCGGCGGCGAGCTGGGCGAGGTTCGTTTCGATGAAACGGTCAAGCGCGGCATCCGAGGCCGCAACGGCCTCACGCCCGGCATCGATCTGGGCCTGCAGCACGTCGCGTGACGAGAGAGACGAGCCGACCTTCGCCTGCACCTGCATCTGGATGTAGGTCTCGGCCGTGATGTTGGCGAGCCGCGCGGCGCGCTCGGGATCTTCCGAGGTCACCTCGACCGAGATCAGGTAGGTCAGGCCACGGCGGCGGATGCTGGTTGCCTCCTGGAGGCGGGTGATCACAGATTTCAGCAGCGCATCGCCGGAGGTTGGCGCGTCACTGCCGAGACCGATCGCGGTCAGGAGGCGTTGCCGCATCCCGATCGCGGGGCCGAATTCCGGGTCCGAGATCAGGTTCGCGCGTTCGATCACCGCCAAAGCCGTGGAGGGCGAGCGCAGGATCTCGACCTCGCTCTCGATCCGGGCATTGTCGGATTGCGCACTGCTTGCGGCGCCCTGCTCGGCGTCGAGCAGCGCGTGCTCGGGCAGCAGCAGGTGCAGGTAGACGACCGTCTCGGCCTCGGTGTCGATGCGGATCGAGCGCCCGTTGACCAGCGCCCCGATCGGCGCGAGCGCACGGTCGAGCCCGAAGAGCAGGTCGAGCGTGCCGCCCGTCACCTCGACCCGGTGCTGCGGCGACAGGCGCAGCGTGCGGGCCGGGCTGCCCGGGCCGAAGGCCCCGGCGGCGACGATCACCGGGCGGAGCCGGACGCGGCTCGGGGCGCGCAGCCCGAACGCGGACCGGCCGACCCACAGCACCGGGTGGACCCCGCCGTCGCGGTCACAGACGAGGTCACCGGGCGCGAGGGTCTCGATCGCGCGCCAGCCGCCGGGGGTGCGCAGCCGGGTTCCCGCGACATAGCAGATCGGCATGCCGGTGGTGAAATCGTAGCCGACCGGCGACAGGCTGAGCACCGTGGTGACCGAGCCCAGCAGCCCGGCCAGACCCAGCACCGCGCCGGTGTCGGGCGGCCCGTCGGGATAGAGGAAGACCAGGTCGCCGGTGGTGCTGTCCTCGGCGAGGATCACGTCGACCGGCGTGCCCAGCCCCAGCGTGGCGCCCAGCAGGCTGACCGCGGCGGGCGTCAGCGTGCCCGAGCCCAGCAGGGTGTAACTGCCGCCGTCGAGCGTGAAGCCCTCGCCGAGGGTCAGGCGGCCGTCCGCGCCCGCGTCGAGCGTCTGGCCGCTCTGCACCGGCCCGAAGGCGTTCAGCACCAGCGTGGTGTCCGAGGACAGGAGATCGGCCGCCAGCAGCGAGCCGGAGTAGGACTGGGTATCGACGGATGGGGTCATGATCTGCTCTTGGTATTCCGGGCCCGAACGGCCGACCTGCGGCCGGGTAGGCTCCCGGCTCGGATCCAAAAGTAGATCGCGTTATTTCACTTTGAAATAAAAAATATCATTCTGATGATATTTTCGGCGGCAGGGAGGCGCCTCAGCCCCGCGCGCGGCGGCGCAGGGCCCGCACCCCGACAAGGCAGCCGGCCCCGAGCGCCACGGCGGCCAGCGGCAGCCCGAACTGCGGCGCGGCCCCGGCGGTGCCCCCGGTATGGGTGTCCGTGCCGCCGAGCGAGCCGAACAGGAAATCGAAGAGCCCCGCCTGCGCGGGCAGCGCGGCCGAGGTCAGGACGAGGGCCGTGGCCCAGAGCAGGGGAGATTTCAGCATGGCGCGACTCAGCCTCACACTTTCAGAATGATCCGGACCGAGGGTAGGCAGACCCCCCCGCCCCGGTCAAATTCCCCGCCATTTTTCCGCCGCAATCGGCCCGGCCCGGAAACAATGCCGCCCGGGCCGGGCACTGTCACGGACTCCGCGACAGTCCGCCCCCGAACGCGAACGGGGCGCCCGAGGGCGCCCCGCTGCAAGCTCTCCGACGGTCCGGCCTCAGGCGAGGTCGTAGCGGTCGGCGGTCATCACCTTGGTCCAGGCGGCGACGAAGTCGTGGACGAACTTCTCCGCGCCGTCGTCCTGGGCATAGACCTCGGCATAGGCGCGCAGGATCGCGTTCGAGCCGAACACCAGGTCGACACGGGTCGCGGTGTATTTCGTCTCGCCCGAGGTCCGGTCGACGATGTCATAGGCGTTCATGCCCTTCGGCACCCACTTGTAGGACATGTCCGTCAGCGTGGTGAAGAAGTCGGTGGTCAGCGCGCCGACCCGGTCGGTGAAGACGCCGTGCGCCGTGCCGCCGTGGTTGGTGCCGAGCGCCCGCATGCCGCCGACGAGGCAGGTCATCTCCGCCGCGGTCAGGCCCATCAGCTGGGTGCGGTCGAGCATCAGCTCTTCCGCCGACACGACGTAGTCCTTCTTCATCCAGTTGCGGTAGCCGTCGGCGAGCGGCTCGAGCACCGAGAAGCTGTCGGCGTCGGTCATCTCGTCGGTGGCATCCCCGCGGCCCGGCGCGAAGGGCACCTCGATGTCGAAGCCCGCGGCCTTGGCCGCCTGCTCGATCCCGAGGTTGCCGGCCAGCACGATCACGTCCGCGACGCTCGCGCCGGTCTCGGCGGCGATCGGCTCCAGCGCCGCCAGCACGCGGGCGAGGCGGGCGGGCTCGTTGCCGTCCCAGTCCTTCTGCGGCGCGAGGCGGATGCGCGCGCCGTTGGCGCCGCCGCGGTAGTCGGACTGGCGGAAGGTCCGCGCGCTGTCCCAGGCGGTGGCGACCATGTCGGCGACCGACAGGCCCGCGGCGGCGATCTTCGCCTTCACCGCGGCGACGTCGTAGCCGGTCGAGCCGGCCGGCACCGGATCCTGCCAGATCAGGTCCTCGGCGGGCGCGTCCGGGCCGATGTAGCGGGTGCGGGGCCCGAGGTCGCGGTGGGTCAGCTTGAACCAGGCGCGCGCGAAGCAGTCGTCGAAGTAGGCCGGGTCGGCCATGAACTTCTGGCAGATCGCGTTGTAGGCCGGGTCCATCTTCATCGCCATGTCGGCGTCGGTCATCATCGGCATCACGCGCTTCGACGCGTCGGTCGGATCGACCGGCATGTCCTCTTCGCGGATGTCGACCGGGCGCCACTGGTTCGC
>JAUHZL010000183.1 GCA_030425945.1 Alphaproteobacteria bacterium
AAGGAGAAAGGGCTGCCGGTTCCCGCATGGCTTGACGCGCCGTCGCGCGCGGTGCCGGCGGTCTTCGAGACCGCATGATCCGATACCTGTTCAGCCGCCTCATGGCGGCGCTCTTCGCCCTGAGCCTCGGCCTGTCGCTGGCCGTGGCGCAGACCCCGTCTGCCATCGATTACGATGCCTGGACCCGGCTCGCCGAACGCGCCGAGACGGTGATCGGCGCCGCCCGCGCCTCGACCCCGGCCTTCGAGGACCTGCGGGCCCAGCTGGTCGAGGCCCGGACGCAGTTCCAGGATGCGCAATCGGCGAATGCCGACCGGATCCGGACGCTGCAGGAGCAGATCGCGGCGCTGGGACCGGCCCCCGAGGGCGACGCGACCGAACCGCCTGAAATCTCGGCGCGCCGGGCGGAACTGACCCAACAGCTCGCGACTGCGCAGGCGCCGGTCTTGCGCGCGGACGAGGCCTATCGCCGGGCCGACGGCCTGATCCGGGAAATCGACGCGATCATCCGCGACCGCCAGACCGAGGAAGTCCTGGAGCTGACCGAAAGCCCGCTGGTGCCAACGTCGTGGTCCGATACCGTGACGGCGCTGAGCGGCACCGCGACGGCGGTCTATACCGAGACCGCGACCGACCTGAACAACCCGGTCCGGCAGGCGGAGTTGCAGCGCGACTTCCTGCAGACGGTGCTCTACCTGCTGCTGGCGCTCGCGGTCGTGCTGCGCGGACGGCGCTGGATGGAGCGGCTGACGCTGTGGCTGACCTCGGCCAGCGGCCTGACCCGGGGCCGCGCCGTCGCCGGGTTCGTGGTCTCGCTCGGCCAGATCGTCGTGCCCTATCTCGGGATCGTCGCGATGGTCGAGGCGGTGCAGGCCACCGGCCTCTTCGGCCTGCGCGGCGCGTTCGTGCTCGACCTCGTGCCGCCCTTCGCGCTGATCGTCTTCGCCAGCCGGTGGCTGGGCGGGCGGGTCTTCGGCGGGGCCGCGCCCTTGATGACGCTCGGCCCGATCCAGCGCCGCGAGGGGCTGCTCTATGCCGCCATCCTCGGGGTGGTGCTGGGCCTCTATGACGCCGCCAACGCCCTGATGGCCTTTGAAAGCTATCCGCCGGGTGCGGTCTCGGTGATCCGCTCGGTGCTGGTCGTCACGGCGGCGGTGATGCTGCTGCGGCTGTCGATGATGCTGCGCTCGCTGGCCGACCGGCGCCTGCGCGCAGACGAGGCCGAGGGCGAACCCGAAGACACCTTCGACCGAGCGGCGACGTTCCGCGACCGGCTGCTCGGGCTGCTGGCCCGCATCGGGCTGGCGATCTCGGTGCTCGCCCCCGCGGCGGCGGCCTTCGGCTATGTCCGGCTGGGCACCGCGATGGTCTTCCCGGCCATCGAGAGCCTGGCGCTCATCGCGCTGCTGGCGGTGCTGCACCGCATGACCCGCGAGGTCTACGCGACCCTGCGCGGGCTCGACCTCGCCACGGCGCGGGAGTCGCTCTTCCCGGTGCTCTTCGACCTGGTGTTCCTCGTCCTGTCGATCCCGGTCTTCGCGCTAATCTGGGGCGCACGGGTGTCGGACCTGACCGAGGTCTGGACGCGCTTCCTCGCGGGGGTGTCGATCGGCGGGGCGCAGATCTCGCCCGCGGCCTTCCTGACCTTCGCGGTGGTGTTCGGGGCGCTCTATACCGTCACGCGGCTGGGCCAGAGCGCGCTGCGCACCACCGTTCTGCCCCGCACCAGGATCGATCCCGGCGGCCAGACCGCGCTGATCTCGGGGGTGGGCTACCTCGGCATCTTCCTGTCGGCGGTGATCGCCATCACGACGGCGGGCATCGACCTGTCGAACCTCGCCCTCGTCGCCGGGGCGCTGTCCGTCGGCATCGGTTTCGGCCTGCAGACCATCGTGTCCAATTTCGTCTCGGGCATCATCCTGCTGATCGAACGGCCGGTCGCGCAAGGCGACTGGATCGAGGTCAACGGCACCATGGGCATCGTCAAGGACATCTCGGTCCGCTCGACGACGATCGAGACCTTCGACAAGACCAACGTCATCCTGCCGAACGCCGACCTGATCTCGGGGGCGGTCACCAACTACACCCGCGGCACCAACCGGGCCGGGCGCATCATCCTGACGGTGGGCGTCGCCTATGGCACCGACACCCGCAAGGTCGAGCAGATCCTGAAGGAGATCGCCGAGGCACACCCGATGGTGTCGCTCAACCCCGGGCCGATGATCGTCTTCCAGGGCTTCGGGGCCGACTCGCTCGACTTCGAGATGCGCTGCATCCTGCGTGACATCTCCTTCGGCCTCGGCACCCGGACCGAACTGAACCACGCCATCGCCGAACGTTTCGCGGCCGAGGGGATCGAGATCCCCTTCGCGCAGCGCGACGTCTGGCTGCGCAACCCGGAGGCGCTGGCCGCCGGACGCCTGCCCGCGGCGGCCCCCGCACCGGTGGCCCCCGATCCCGACCCGACCCCGGAGACCCCGCGATGACCCGCCTGCTGTTCCGTGAAGACGCCTACCTGCGCGGGGCCGAAACCCGCGTCGCCGCCCTGACCGAGACCGGCGCCGTGGTGCCCGAGGCCTCGGTCTTCTATCCGACCGGCGGTGGCCAGCCCGGCGATACCGGCGTAATCGTCTGGGACGGCGGGCAGGCCGAGGTCGTCGAGACGATCAAGCACGGCGACGGCGTCGCGCTGGTCCTGACCGAGGGCACCGCCCCGCCGCCGGTGGGCGCGAGCCTCGGGATGACGCTCGACTGGACCCGCCGCCACGCGCACATGCGGGTGCATACCGCGCTGCACCTCCTGTCGGTCGTCATTCCACTGCCGGTCTCGGGCGGCGCGATCGCGGCGGACAAGGGGCGGCTCGACTTCGACATGCCCGACGCGCCGGAGGAAAAGCAGGCGCTGGAGGATGCCCTCAACGCCCTGATCGCGCGCGACCTTCCGGTGACCGAGGACTGGATCACCGACGACGAGCTCGCCGCAAACCCGGGTCTCGTGAAGACGATGTCGGTGATGCCGCCGACCGGGCAGGGGCGGGTTCGCCTTGTCCGGATCGGTGCGGGGCCGGACCAGGTCGACCTGCAACCCTGCGGCGGCACGCATGTCGCCCGCACCGGAGAGATCGGCCCTGTGCGCCTCGGCAAGATCGAGAAGAAGGGCCGCCAGAACCGCCGCGTGACGGTTCTGCTCGGCGACTAAAGCCCGCCCGCCCGCAGTCCGCGCCGGACCCGCGCCGCGTGCAGGGCGAAGCTGTCCTCGAGATCCCCGGCGATCTGCGCGGCATCGGACGGCAGGCGCGGCGCGAGCCATTCGCAGACCGCGCACCAACCCGCCCGCAGCATCGCGTCGGCGACCGCGAGGCGGACCTCGGCAGGGGCCGGGCGGACCTCTTCGAGCAGCGCATGGAAGGCCTGCGCCACCGGTCCGGTGGCCCCGGCGCGGAACTGCTCGTAGCCGCGCGGGTCGCGGATCAGGCGGCGTTCGAGGAAGTCGATCCCCTGCATCCCCGTCGTGCCCTCGTAGATCGCCGCGACGCGGATGTCGCGCAGGGTCTGTTCCAGCGGCCAGTCCTTCGTGTAGCCCGCCCCGCCCAGCACCTGGATCCCGGCATTGGCGACGTCGAAGCCGGTTTCCGCCCCGTGCGCCTTGGCGAGCGGCAGCAGGAACTGGGCGAAGGCCTGCGCGGCGTCATCCCCGGCCGCGCGGTCCATCAGCGCCGCCAGCTGCAGGAGGCAGGCACGCAGAAGCTCGGTCTTGCCGCGCATCTCGGCCAGTTGGCGCTTTACGTCGGGGTGGGTGGCGATGGCGACGGCGGGCTGCGCCGGGTCACCGCCCTGCAGCCGTTCGGAGGCATAGCGCTCGGCGATCTCGGTCGCGCGCGCCGCCGCGGCGAGGCCCTGGCAGGCCACCTGCAGCCGCATCATCGAGATCATCGTGAAGAGCTGCGGCAGCCCGCGCTCGGGCGCGCCCAGCAGGATGCCGCGCGATCCCTCAAAGGACAGCGCGCAAGTGGGCGAGCCGTGCAGGCCCAGCTTTTCCTCGATCCGGATCAGCGAAATCCCGTTCGGGGTGCCGTCCTCCAGCGTGCTCGGCACCAGGAACAGGCTCAGCCCCCGGCCGCCCGGCGCGTCGCCGGTCCGCGCCAGCAGGCAATGCCCGATGCGCGGCGTCAGGTCATGGTCGCCGTAGCTGATCCACTGCTTGGTGCCGGTGATCCGCCACTCCGTCCCGTCCTGCGTCGCACGGGTCCGCATCCGGCCCACGTCCGACCCGGCATCGGCCTCCGAGATGCAGATGGTCGCCGCCCGGGTGCCCGCGATCAGGGCCGGGATCCAGTCGGCGGCCACCGCCTCGGGCGCGTGCTCGTCGAGCAGGACCGAGGCCGAGACCGTCGCGCCGCAGACCATCCCGAAGCCGGGACAGGCCCGGTCGAACAGGGTCGTGGTCATCGCCTTCAGCACGATGGGCAGGGCCGAGCCGCCATAGCTCTCGGGCTGGTCGAGGCCGAGCCAGCCGCCCTCCGCCATCGCGGCCCAGGCTGCCTTGTAGCCCGCGGGCGTCGTGACGCGGCCATCCTCGATCCGGCAGCCGTCCCGGTCCGCGACCGCGTCGAGCGGGGCGATCACCTCGTCGGCGAGGCGACCGGCCGCGTCGAGGATGCTGTCCAGCAACTCGGCGTCGATCTCGGGCCGCGTGGCGTCGGGCATCGCGGCGAAGGCGGCGCGGAACCGGGCGATTTCATTATGGGACGACGGGATCATTTCGGGGCGAGCCGCGTTGCGCCGTCGAGCCGGATGACCTCGCCATTGAGGTAGTCCATCTCGACGATGAATGTCACGGTCCGGGCGAATTCCTCCGGATCGCCCAGCCGGGAGGGGTAGGGGATGCCGGCGGCCAGCGCGGCCTGCGCAGGCTCGGGCAAGGTGCCGAGCAGCGGCGTCACGAAGATGCCCGGCGCGATGGTGTTCACCCGCAGGCCGAACCGGGCGAACTCGCGCGCCATCGGCAGCGCCAGCGCCACGATCCCGCCCTTCGACGCGGCATAGGCCGCCTGTCCGATCTGGCCCTCGAAGGCCGCGACCGAGGCGGTGTTGACGATCACCCCCGACAGCCCCGCGTCGGACAACCGCGCGGCGGCGAGGCGGCAGACGTTGAAGGTGCCGACAAGGTTCACGCCGATCACCCGCTGGAAGCTGGCCAGCGGCATCGGACCCTCGCGCCCGACCACGCGGCCCGCGGTTCCGATCCCCGCACAGTTGACGATGATGCGCGGCGGGCTGCCGGTCGCGTCGAGGGCCGCGGTGACGGCAGCCTCGTCCGTCACGTCGCCCGCCACCGCGACACCGCCGATCTCGGCGGCCAGCGCCTCGGCCGCCGCGGCGTCGAGGTCGAAGACGATGACGGTTGCGCCGTTCCGGGCGAGGCAGCGTGCGGTTGCGGCGCCCAGCCCGGACGCGCCGCCGGTGACGAGGGCGGTGGTTCCCGAGATGTCCATGGATCAGCTTGCCTTGTCTTCAGGGGTGGCCCGCAGGACGCCCGGTCCGCCCGTGTAGAGGCGGGCGACCAGCGCCTTGCGGTGGCTCAGGACCGCGCGCTGGTTGACCGACCCCTTGTCGGTCACCTCGCCCGCGTTCAGGTCCAGCGGATCTGTCAGCACCAGCGCCCGGTCGATCCGGGTGGACGACCCGGTGGCCTGCGCCGCGAACCGGGCAAGCCGGGCCTCCAGCGCCGCCACGACGTCCGGGTGCGCCCAGAGGGCCGCGTCGTCCAGTCCGGCCCCCTCCGGCACCAGGGCCTCGGCCGCCGCGCGGAACGGCACCAGCAGGGCGCCGAGCACATCCTGCCCCTCGCCGGTGATCACCGCGTCGCGCGCGAGCCCGCCGAGGGCATCGACGAGCGCCGCGCGCAGCGCGCCCACCGCCACCCAGGTGCCGGTATTCAGCTTGAAGTTCTCCGCGATCCGCCCGTCGAAGAAGAAGCCCTTCGAGGCGTCGCCGGGCACCGCGAAGCGCACCGCGTCGCCGAGCCGGTAGAAGCCTTCCTCGTCGAAGGCCGCCGCGGTCAGGGCCGGGTTGCGCCAGTAGCCCGGTGTCACCAGCGGTCCCTTCAGCCGCATCTCCAGCTTCTCGCCCACCGGCACCAGCTTGATCGTCACGCCCTTGGCGGGAATGCCGATGTTGCCGGGAACCTCCTGTTCCTCGGTGCATTTCAGGGCGAAGGGCGCCGTCTCGGTCGCGCCGAGGCCGGTCGTCAGCAGGGTGCGCGCGCCGGTGGTCCGCACCGACAACGCCTTCAGCCCCTCCCAGGTATGGCCCGCCATGCCCGCGCCCGCATACATCATCAGGCGCAACCGGCTGAAGAAGGT
>JAUHZL010000003.1 GCA_030425945.1 Alphaproteobacteria bacterium
CCGGCGCGTAGCCGGAGAACTCGGGATCGAAGATCAGCATCTCTAACGCAAAGAGCCCGCGCGCCGCGATCGACACCTCGGCGTAGCCCTCCACGTCGCCCGCGACCGGGTCTTCCTCGGCGATGAGCTGCGACAGGGTTCGCCCAGTGAAGCCCCGCGCATCCGGCCAGAACGCGATGGAGAGCGCACCGATTTCCGAGGGACCGATCCTCAGGTCCCCGATGGTCATCCAGGCATCGAAGGCGGCATGGAACGTGGGCGTCACCGCCTCCGGCCGGCAATCGGCCTGTGCGGCGCGGTCGAGGTCTTCCGCCGCCTCGGCGAAAGCCGAGAGCGACGGCAGGATGTATCGGTCGACCGCGTCGTCCACGCCCGCAATGGCAGGCTGGCCGATGCCGAGGACGAGGATGAACGGGGCAAGGAACTTCATAGGCTCTCCAGGTATCGGATCAGGGCGGCGCGGTCCTCGGGCGGCATCTCCACCACGGCGTCGCGGGCGGATAGCGCCTCGCCACCATGCCAGAGCACCGCCTCGAGCAGGGACCGCGCACGGCCATCATGCAGGAAATAGGTGTGGCCCGACACCGTCTCGGTCATTCCGATGCCCCAGAGCGGCGCGGTACGCCATTCCTGCCCGTTCGCGCGGCCCTCGGGACGGTGGTCGGCCAGACCCTCATCCATGTCGTGGAGGAGAAAGTCGGAATAGGGCCAAATCAGCTGGAAACTGGCGGGGTTGTCGCCTTCCAGTCGGTGGGTGACATAGTTCGGGCGATGGCAGGACGTGCAGCCCGTGTTATAGAACACCTGCCGCCCGCGCAGCACCTCAGGATCGCCCACATCGCGCCGCGCGGGCACGGCGAGGGTGCGGCTGTAGAAGGTCACCAGATGAAGCCCGGCTTGGTCGATCTCGAAGCCACCCTGCTCGGGGTCCCCACCGTCAAGCGCCGTGCGGCAGGCGGCCTGGCCTTCGGTGCATTCGCCCCAGCCCTCGGGGTGCAGGGGGTTCGAGATGCCGATGTCGCCCGCAAAAGCGTCGGCCGTCTGTTCCAGCACCGTCGCATTCCCGGCTTTCAGCCCGAACCGGCCCAGCATGGGGCGGTCGTAGACGTCCGACCAGACGATCTGCGGGTTGCCCGAGATGCCGTCGCCGTCCACGTCGTCCGGATCGGCCCAGGCCAGTATATCCTCGGCCGGGATCGCCTCGAGCAACCCCATGCCGATCATTTGCGGCGCCACGCGGGGACTGAGCATCGCCTGCGGGTGGAGCGGTCCATAGCCCAGATCGGCGGCAGTGTAGGTCGGCCGGCGTAGGGTCGCCGTCTCGCCGCCCGAGAGCGGCACCTCGAATTCCTCGTAGCTCACATCGAGGCGGTATTCGGCGGCGTGGCCGGGCAGGCTGAAATCCTGCAACTGTGTGCCGTAGGTCGGCTCGGGCGCCGTCGGATGGGTGCCGGCGATGTAGCGTTCGATGTCGGCGATCATGGCTTCATCCAGTTCCGGCGCCGGGATGGACACCCGCAGGAACATCGAGACGGCGGTGTCCTCGGGCCCCTCGGGCGGATGGCCGCGCCCGTCCTTGAGGTGGCAGCGCTGGCAAGAGCGCGCGTTGTAGAGCGGGCCGAGACCGTCCGAGGCGATGGTTGAAGCTGGCGCGGAGACCCAGATGCGCCGGAACATCCCGTTGCCGACCCGGAAATCCAGTTCCTGCTCGAAGGTGAGGTTCGCGGCCGGTTGCGAAAACGCATCCGCCATGTCGCGCGCGCGGACGGTCTGGGCGCCGCCCGAGTTCTCCTCGAAAGGCCAGGCAGAACTGAAGTCCTCCGGCCACGCGGTCACTGCGGCGATGCGCTCCCGCTCGGCATCGGTGCGTGGAATGACGTTCAGATGCACGTCGTCGAGCCCGGCCCACGGCGGTTCCGTTGCGTGCTGGGCCAGCACGAAGGCCGGAAGGGCGAAAGCCGCCATTACGGGCAGCAGGGCAAGGGATGAACGTTTCATGGCACGACTCTCAGGGGAGGCGTGGGCGACCGCACCTCCCCACATTGTCTCACTGGAACACGGCGGAGGGGTTGTCGAGGCTGTCGGAGCCCTCGAACTCGATGCCGCCGAGGTCGAGATCCGCCACGATGCGCTCGATGGAGCGGGTCTGCGCGATCAGCGCGTCGACGCCGCCCATGATCAGCCGCTCGCCGGCCTCGTTGCCGCGCTCCAGCATCTCGTCATAGGCGAACCCGGCTTCGGCCGCGGTCTTGATGCGGCCGAGCGCCATCATCGTCTCCATCAGCCGGGTGCGCATCTCGGCGTCGAGCTCCGGGTTGCTTTCGGCAACGAGGTCGGCCAACGACGGCCCCGAGACGAGCGACCCGTCGATCCGCACGTATTCGCCGAGATAGACGTTCTGGATGCCCAGCCCGTTATAGTAATGGCTGTTGTGCGTGTTGTCCGAGAAGCAGTCATGCTCTTCCTCGGGATCGTTCAGCATCAGCCCCAGCCGCATCCGCTCGCCCGCCTGCTCGCCGTAGGAGAGCGAGCCCATGCCCGTCAGGATCGCCGAGAGACCGGCCTGCTCGTCGGCCATGACGTTCGCACGGGCCTCCCCGCCTTCGGCCCATTGCGCGGCCATCCACTCGAGGTCGGACCCCAGCAGTTCGGTTGCCGCGGCGAGATACTCGGCCCGCCGGTCGCAATTGCCGCCGGTGCAAGCGTCACCTTGTGCGAAATCTGTCCACGGCCGGTCGCCCGCTCCGTCGCCGTGCCCGTTCAGATCCTGGCCCCAGAGCAGGAACTCGATGGCGTGATAGCCGGTGGCCACGTTCGCCTCGATCCCGTCGACTTCATGCAGCGTGTCCTGCAAAAGGGCAGGCGTGATTGCGGAGGCGTCGATCTCCGCGCCCGACAGCGTGAAGGTCGGGTTGGCGATCACGTTGAGCGCGGCCAGCTGGTTCTCGTCGGTCGGACCGCCATAGGCGCCGTCGACGTAATCGATCAGCCCCTCGTCGAGCGGCCAGGCGTTCACCCGACCTTCCCAGTCGTCCACGATGGGGTTTCCGAAGCGGTAGACCTCGGTCTGCTGGTAGGGCACGCGCGCCTCGATCCACGCGGCACGGGCAGCCTGAAGCGTCTCGGCGGACGGCGCCTCGATCAGCGCCATGACGGCGCCCTCGAGCGCCCGGGCGGCGATGAGGCTGTCCTCGTACTTGGCGGCGGCGATGTCGGCATAGGTGTCGAGCACATCGGCGGCCGTCTGGGCCTGCGCGCCACTACCGAGCGCGGCAGCGAGAGCCGTGGTCGTGAGGAGTCTGCGGATCATCTGGAAGTCCCTTCTTTCGTTGAGTGTTTGCGCGCCAGATCGGGCTCGTGCCCTGACGGGTCCGTCAGACGGTCGAGCAGGTGCTCCATGGACATGATCGGCCATGACGCGCCCTCGAACGCGACCTGAAGCAGCTCGCAGCGGCACGGCTGCGGCACTGTCCGATCCATGCGTGCCATGGGTTTTCCTCCCGACTCGGCGACACCTTCCTAATAACTGACTGAATTTGTCAGATTACGCAATACCTGAGTTTTTTGATCGGCATTGGCTGTGCTGCTGCGCGACGGGCGTTTCCAACATCGGGCCTTTCAGGCTCTGACCGCCCATTGTCGAACACGTTCGCGAGGTGCACGCACGCGGGGCAGAAGCCCTTGCTTTGCCGCCGCAGGGATCGGCGATAGCAGAGATGCGGCGGACGATACGGCGATACGGGAGCAGGCGCTGGCGCATCGCCGCGGCTGATCGGGCGTTACCTCGCCCCGACACCGGATCTAAACGCCCGAAGCAGGCTTGTTGCGGCGAAGCACAGCGCCGCGACGCAGACGATCGAGGGGCCGGCCGGCGTATCGAGGAGATAGGCCGCACGCAGGCCGATCACGGCGGATGCCGCTCCGATCCCCGCCGCGATCAGCGCCATGCCCTCGGGTGTCCGGGACAGCGGCCGCGCGGCGGCGGCAGGGATGATCAGCATGGCGGCGATCAGGAGCACGCCCACGACCTTGATTGCCACCGCGACCGTGATTGCCAGAGAAAGTGTCAGCACCAGTTGCTCGCGCTTCGGGTCGATGCCGCTGGCCCACGCCAGTTCCTCGTTCAGCGTCGCGGTCAGCAGCGCCGACCAGCGCCAGGCGATCAGCCCCGCGACAAGCGCCGCGCCACCCCAGATGACCGCGAGGTCCCCGCGCGACACGGCAAGGATGTCGCCGAAGAGATAGGCCATGAGGTCGATGCGGATCCCCGACAGGAAGGACACCGCGACAAGCCCGAAGGCCAGCGCCGAATGGGCCAGCACGCCCAGAAGCGTGTCCATCGCGTAGCCCCGGCCGCTGAGTGCAGATACCGTGAGCGCCATCGCCAGAGCGACCGCGACCGCGCCTGCGAAGATCGACACCTGCAGCGCCAGCGACAGCGCCACGCCGAGGATCGCGGCATGGGCGGTGGCGTCGCCGAAATAGGCCATGCGGCGCCAGACCACGAAGCTGCCGAGGGGGGCGGCCGCGACGGCGACGCCGATCCCCGCCAGCGTCGCGCGCGTCATGAAATCGTCCAGCATCACTCGGCCGCCTCCGTGGTTTCTAGCGCTTCGTCTTGGGCATGGTCATGGCTATGGTCGTGCTCGTGCCGGTAGAGCGCCAGCGCGCCGTGGGTGCCGGTCCCGAAGAGCGCGCGGTATTCCGGGGCCGAGGAAACGGCTTCGGGCGTGCCCTGGCAGCAGACATGGCCGTTGAGGCAGACCACCCGGTCCGAGGCCGCCATCACGACGTGAAGCTCGTGGCTGATCATCAGGACGGCACAGCCCGTCTCGCGCCGCACCGCGTCGATCAGCTCGTAGAACGCAGCCGAGCCCGGCTGGTCGAGGCCGGCAGTCGGTTCGTCGAGCAGAAGGAGATCCGGTTTCGCGACAAGCGCGCGCGCAAGGAGCACGCGCTGGAGCTGCCCGCCGGAGAGTTCCGACATCTGCCGCCCGGACAAATGGCTCACCCCCGACCGGGCGAGGGCGGCCGCAATCTCCGCCCGGCTTGCGCCGCGGGGCAGGCGCAGGAACCGCTCCACCGTGATCGGCAGCGTCGGGTCCACGTGCAGCCGCTGCGGCAGGTAGCCGATGACGAGGCCGGGTGCCCGGGTAATCCGACCCGAGGTCGGCGCCACGGCGCCCACGATGGCGCGCAGGAGCGTCGTCTTGCCGGACCCGTTCGGCCCGACGATGGTCACGATCTCGCCCGGCGCCACGTGGAGCGAGACATCGCGCAGGACCCGGGTCGCGCCATAGCTGACGCTCAGATGGTCGACGTCGATGAGGCTCATGCGGGCGTCTTCGCGTCGGCCTTGTCGGCACAGGTGGGGCAGACCCCGAGGGCCTCGACCACCGTGCGCTCGATCCGGAAACCGGTGGCGCGCGCGGCCTCGCCAAGGCTGCCGCGGGCAGGTGCAGACTGCGCCTCGGCCACGGCTTCGCATAGACGGCAGATCAGGAAGGCCGGCGAATGGTTGGCGCCGGGATGGGCGCAGGCAATGAAGGCGTTGAGACGCTCGATCTTGTGCACGAAGCCGTTGGCCACGAGGAAGTCGAGCGCGCGGTAGGCGACAGGCGGCTGCGAGCCGAACCCGGCCTCGTGCAACCTGTCGAGCAGTTCATAGGCCCCCATCGCCCGGTGTTCACCGAGAAGGATCTCGAGCGCTGCGCGGCGCACAGGCGTGAACCGCAGCCCTTTGGCCCCGCAATGCGCCTCGGCGGCGGCAATGCCGGTTTCGACGCAGCGGTGGTGATCGTGGGTATCGAACCCCACCGGCTCGTGATCCGGCACACCGGGATGGGCGGTTGCACCACTTGTCATGTTATCTCGTTTCGGATATCTGGCATGTAACGTTATATAGTCACAGGGAGCCCTCGATGTCCAGAAACCTCTTCCCGCTGTCGCTGACGGCAACGCTGATGGCCGGGACCGCCATGGCCGATGTGCCGCGGGTCGCCGTCGATATCGCCCCCGTGCACTCGCTGGTGGCGCGCGTGATGCAAGGCGTGGGCGAGCCGAGCCTGATCGTTCAGCCAGGTGCGTCGCCCCACGAATACAGCCTGCGCCCTTCTGAAGCCGGAGCCCTGCAAGACGCGGACATTGTCTTCTGGGTGGGCGAGGATCTGACGCCTTGGATGGCCAGCGCGGTCGAGACGCTGGCGGGCGAGGCGGATGTGACGGCGCTTCTCGATGTGGATGGGGTCACGCTGCTCGATTTCCGGGAGGGGGCGCTCTTCGAAGCGCATTCGCACGATCACGGCGATCACGATCATGAAGAGCATGCCGAGGGCGAGGCTCATGACCACGATCATGAAGAGCACGCCGAGGCAGAAGCACATGATCACGACCACGATCACGAAGAGCATGCCGAGGGACATGACCACGATCATGGGCAGGAGGAACATGCCGAGGCACATGACCATGACCATGATCACGACCATGCCCATGGCGCGCATGATCCGCACGCGTGGCTCTCACCCGACAACGCGGCGGTCTGGCTGGATGCGATCGCGGCCGAACTGTCCTCCGCCGATCCGCAAAATGCCGGCACGTACTTCGGCAACGCCGCGGCCGCCAAGGAAGAGCTTGCCGCCGTCTCTGCCGAGGTCAACGCGACCCTCGAACCGGTGCGCGGCCTGAGTTTCGTCGTCTTCCACGACGCCTCCCAGTATTTCGAGACGGCCTTCGACGTCCCAGCATCGGGTGCGATCTCGCTGTCGGACGCGACCGATCCCAGCCCGGCCCGGATCGCCGAGATCCAGGGCCGCGTATCGGCGGAGGGCATCCAATGCGTTCTGTCCGAGCCGCAGTTCAATCCCGGCATCGTCGCAACCGTGATGGACGGGACCGAGGCGAGCACCGCGGTGCTCGACCCGCTCGGCTCGGACCTTGAGCCGGGGCCGGACCTTTATCCGCAGCTCCTGCGCAACCTCGCGACATCGCTCGCGGGCTGTCTCTGACGCGCAAGCCATGACAGGGGGCATCACGGCATGCCGTGCACGCCCCTTGTCTCGCTGCTGCGAACGGCCGCGACGACGCTTGCCGTGGCCACAGGGGGACGCCGAGCGCGGGTCGGCCCCCGTGTTCGGGCAGGACCTTGGATCAAACCAGGCCCTGCGTTTCGCGCCGATGCTTCACTTGCTGGGGGGCTCGGCTTCAGCCCAATGCTTCTTGCGCCGCAGCTGAGTTGAGATGGGAACTTGAGCCCTATTGCTGTATCTTCTACACGTTATGACATAACGTAACATCAGAATGGCTGAGAAATGGCCAATCGACGGAGCTCCGAACGATGACCGACACCTCCCATCGCGCCCGCACCGACCACCTCGCACAGTCCCAGGACCATTTTCGCTGGCGACGCGAGCATATGGAGGCACTGGCCATCCTGAAGCGGGCGGAGGCCGCGATCTTCGAGCACGAGTCGCGTATCCTCGACCACGACGCCGAGATCGCGCGCCACGAGGAGGCGATCAATCACGGCGATGCCCATGCCGACGCGCCCCCGGCAGGCGAGCACGCGCGGTTTACCAAGGCCCATGCCGAAGGCGCCGAACATCACGACGGGCTGCTCGCCGCGATCCGGGCCTTGTCGCAACACCTCGAGAGCCGATCGTGACGGACACGCGCATCCCCGTCACCTTGCTCACCGGCTTCCTCGGGGCAGGAAAGACGACGTTGCTCAATGCAGTGCTCGGCGATCCCTCGGCCGGACGCATTGCCGTGATCGTCAACGAATTCGGCGAGACCGGCCTCGATCACGACCTGATCGAGCATGCCGAGGACGATACCATTCTGATGCGGTCCGGGTGCCTGTGCTGTTCGATCCGGGGCGATCTGAGCCGCACCATCGCGGGCCTCTTGAGGCGGCGTGCTCCCGGCGCGCTCGCACGGCTGGCACGGGGCGGCAAGCAAGCCACGCCGTTCGACCGTATCGTGATTGAGACGACGGGCCTCGCCGACCCGGGCCCGATCCTGCAGACCCTGCAGGTCGATCCCGTCCTCGCGCGCCAGACCCGCCTCGACGGCGTCGTGACCGTGGCAGACGCAGCGAACGGCCCGGCAACGCTCGATGCGCAGTTCGAGGCGGTCTCGCAGGCGGCCATGGCCGACCTGATCGTGCTCAGCAAGACGGACCTCGTTGGCACCGAGCAGGTGGCGCAGTTCGAGGCGCGTCTGAAGACCATCAATCCTGGCGCAAGGATCCTGCACGCCGTGCGCGGCGAGGGTGTGCCGGGGCAGCTCTGGGGGCTGAGCGGGCTCCGCCCGGATGCCGCAGCCGCCGACGTCCTCGCGTGGACGCGCGGACCGGACCCTGCAACGGACCCGCTGGCGAACCTATCGGGGCTCGCGCAGTCCGCAGCGCCTGCGTTCTTCCCGTCGCCTCATGACGCGCGCATCGGAACAGCCTCTATCGTCCTCGACGACCCCGTCCCGGCGGAGGTTTTCGACATCTGGCTGGACACGCTGATCAAGCTGCGCGGCCCAGACATCCTGCGCGTCAAGGGTATCGTCTTTCTCGACGGCATCGAGACACCCTTTGTCTTCCACGGCGTGCAGCATGTGTTCGATCCCCCTGTGCCGCTGAACAACTGGCAAGGCGGCGATCGCCGCTCGCGGATCGTCGTCATTGCCCGCGACATCTCCCGCCCCGAACTCCAGCGCAGTCTCGACATGCTGCGCGCCCGACTGAAGCGGGACGCTGATCCCATCCATTTCAACGAGGTATCCATCCCATGACAGACACCCGCCTTCCCGTCACCGTCCTGGCCGGCTTTCTCGGGGCCGGCAAGACCACGCTCCTGAACCGTGTGCTCAACAACCGCGAGGGGCGGCGCGTGGCCGTCATCGTCAACGACATGTCCGAGGTGAACATCGACGCCGATCTGGTGCGCGCTGACACTGAGCTTTCCCGAACTGACGAGACGCTGGTCGAGATGTCGAATGGCTGCATCTGCTGCACCCTGCGCGACGACCTGTTGCAGGAGGTGCGCCGGCTGGCTGCCGAGGGACGTTTCGACTACCTGATGATCGAGTCGACCGGCATCTCCGAGCCGCTTCCGGTCGCCGCCACCTTCGACTTTCGCGACGAGGCGGGCGAAAGCCTGTCGGACGTGGCGCGCCTCGACACGATGGTGACGGTGGTCGACGCGGTGAACCTGCTCGGCGACTATTCCAGCCACGACTTCCTGCGAGACCGCGGCGAGACGCTTGGCGAGGAGGACGACCGGACGCTCGTGAACCTGCTCGTGGAGCAGATCGAGTTCGCGGACGTGGTGATCCTGAACAAGGTGGCCGATGCCGGCCCCGAGCGCACGGATGCCGCGCGCACGATCATCCGCAGCCTGAACGCGGATGCCAAGATCATCGAGACCAACCAGTCCGACGTGGCGGCCGAGGCGATCCTCGACACCGGCCTCTTCGATTTCGAGAAGGCGCATGAGCATCCGATGTGGGCCAAGGAGCTTTACGGCTTTGCCGACCACGTGCCCGAGACCGAGGAATACGGGGTCGCGTCCTTCGTCTACCGTGCCCGCCGACCCTTCGAGCCCGAGAAGATCCTCGCCGTCCTGAACGGCGAGATGCCCGGCGTGATCCGCGCCAAGGGGCATTTCTGGATCGCGACGCGGCCCGAGTGGGTCGCGGAGTTCTCGCTCGCCGGCGCGCTCTCCTCGGTCAAGCCGCTCGGCACCTGGTGGGCGGCCGTGCCGCGCGAACGCTGGCCCGAGCACGACAGCGCGCGGGCCTATATCGCGCAGCACTGGGACGAGCCCTGGGGCGACCGGCGGCAGGAGATCGTCTTCATCGGCGCGGGCATCGACTGGCCTGCGCTGAAGACCCGTTTGGATGCATGCCTGCTGCCCGAACACCTCGCGCCCGGTCCCGACGCGCTCCCCGACCTGCCCGATCCTTTCCCCGCCTGGCGCCGCCAGGCCGCAGCCTGAGGACAGACCCATTAAACAGTTCCTGACGCTCACCACCGCCCTCGCGGTTGCTGCGCCCGCGCTCGTGCAGGCCCACGAGTTGCGCTACCGGCTGATCGTGGCTGATGCCGAGGCCGCGCAGATCCATATCGTCGATGCCGAAGATGACGCGGCGCCCACGAGCGTCGACGTGGCCTCGCCCGCGCAGCTCTATCTCGGGCCGGACGGCCGCCATGCCTGGGCCGTGAGCCGCGATGCCGGCCAGGTGCAACTGCTGGATACGGGCGTCGTCGAGGAGGATCACGGGGACCATTCCGCGGTGATCCTGCAGGCAACCGCGCTCCTGCCTGCCACGGCGAGCGGAGAACGCCCAGTGCATTTCAACATGGACGCCGCCCGCGTCGCGGTGTTCTGGGATGGAACCGGCGCCGCGACGCTGCATGACGCCTCCGTCGCGGCCGCGGGCGATCTCGCGCCGGTCAAGACCATCGAGACGGGCGTGCCCCATCACGGCGTGGCCGTGCCGGTCGGCGACTTCACCATCGCGACCGTCGCTCCCGAGGGCGAGGGCCTGCCCGACGCGCTCGCGGTCCTTGGCCCGGACGGCGCGGAGCTGTCCCGCGTCGACTGCCTGAACCTGCATGGCGAGGGCAAGGCGGGTGGCTACGTCGCGGTCGGCTGCGAGGGCGGCGTCGCCATATTCGACACCTCGGTCACGCCGCCTGCGGGCCGGTTCGTCGCTTACCCAGAGGAGGTGCCTGCCGAAGGCATGATCCGTCAGCTTCTCAGCCCGCGCGATGCCATGGCGCTCGTCGGCAACTGGGGTGCTGCGCACATGGCGATCTTCGATCCCTCCTCGGAGACGGGCGATTTCGCCTTCGCGGAATTCCCCGCGCCGCGGATGGCCTGGGCGCTCGATGAGACGGGCATGGAGGGGTTCGCGATGCTGGCCGATGGGCGGCTCGTCCGGTTCTCGGCGCTCACGGGGCGCACCCTCGGCGAGGCACCAGGCGTGACGGGCGCCTATTCGATGGAGCGCGGCGTGACCCGGCCCATGATGGCGGTTGCCGGTCACCGCGTGGCCGTCTCCGACCCGGCCGCGGGCCAGGTCGTCATGGTCGACGCCGACACACTGGAGATCGTGGACCGGGTCGATCTGGGCGGCCAGCCGCAATCGCTGCTCCTGCTCACGGTCGAGGCCGAGCATGCCCACTGACGGTCTCGTCCGCGAGGTCGTCCGCGACGCCGCCATCGGGGTCGGCGTCGCGGACACGCCCGAGGGGCTCTCGGCGCTGCACCGACCCGGCTGCGCCGCGGCGATCTGGCGACGGCAGCCCTTGCCGGAGTTCCAGTCGTGGATCGACGGGCTCGATCCGGAGGTCCTGCCGCGGGCACGGGTGATCCTGCGGCCGGAGGCCGTCCGCGACGCAGCATCCGAGGTCTGCGATGCGTCCGGCACGCCCGTCGGCCCGGAGCGAGACCGTCTCGTGGACGACATTGCGGCGCTCGCCGACATCTTCGCCGGGTTGATGCGGGCACGATGGCTCCGCCTGCGCCTCGATGCCGTGACCACGAATGCCTGCCGCCGCTTCCATATCGACGCGGTGACGGCGCGGCTGGTCTGCACCTACCGGGGTACGGGCACGCAATACGGCATCTCCACCGACGGGGCCGAGCCGCGCCGGATCTTCACGGTGCCGACCGGCGCCCCGATCCTCTTGCGCGGCACGCTCTGGCCCGAACGCCCACGCTCCGGGCTGCTGCACCGCTCGCCGCCCATCGAGGGCACCGGCGAGACGCGGCTCGTGCTCGTGCTCGACCCGGTCGACGATCCGGAGGAGGAGGTCTGATGCGCGGCAATCGCGGCAAGATGAGCCTCAAGCTCAGGCGCCGGAACGAGGACCCGATGCGGGAGTATGACCGATTGCCACCCGAGTTGCGCGCCTGGCTCGCCGCGGCGGTGCTGCCGTGGCGGCCGCGCTCGGTGCGGCGCGCGTTCGATAAGGCGCTGGCCGAAACGGGGGATCGTGACTTTGCTCTGACCCGACTGACCGCACTGCAAGGCCGCCTCGTTGCACGGGATGCGGCGGCGGTCTGGGGGCCGGACCATCCGGCGGTGCAGGGCGAGCAGACGTCGAAATAGGTGTTCTTTTCCTTCACTCCGGGCGAATTGACGCAATTGCTCGACGAAACGATCACGGATAAACCTTCTCCCATGGGAAGGTTGCGCCTCACGATCTGGAATCGGACGGTGTCGGTGCTTTGCGCACTGGCGCTGATGCTCGTGGCCTTCGGGCATCGCCCCGTCGAGACCGACCCGCGCCTGACCGATCCGCAGATCGCCGCCTACCTTTCGCTCGGCGGGGCGCTCGCCGACCTCTGCATCTCTGGCGACGACGGTCAGGATCAGGCGGCCCATGCCGAATGCCCGGCCTGTACCATCGCAAAGAGCCTTGCGCTTGCCCCGGCATGTCTTGCCCCGACGGGTCTGGTGGCCTGGTCCAGCCACCGCGCCGCCTGGCCCGAAATCCTCGTCCTGACCGGACATGGCCCGCGCGCACCGCCGGCCCGGGGTCCCCCGTTCCTCCAGTTGATCTGACCTCGCTTCGGCTCCGCGCAATGCGGGCCGTGTCCGTCCGCCTGCGCGCGGATATCCGATCAATCTGGATGACCCTTACATGAAACGCTTCCTTCTCGCGGCCACGGCCGCCCTCGTCGCCGGTCCGGCGCTTGCCGACATGACTGTCGAAATCCCCTTCACCGCCGAGATTGCGGGCGCGCCCTTTGCCTGCACCGAGAGCTACGCCGGCCTCGGCAGCGCCGAGACCGAGGTGCAATTCCTCGATTTCCGCCTCTTCGTCTCCTCGGCCAACCTGATCGCCGCTGACGGCACCCGCGTGCCGGTCGCGCTCGACCAGGATGGCGCCTGGCAGATCGAAAACATCGCCCTCCTGGACTTCGAGGACGGCACCGGGTCTTGCGCCAACGGCACGCCGCAGGTGAACACCACGCTGCGCGGCACGGTGCCGGAGGGGGATTATCGCGGCCTCGAGTTCGAGGTCGGCGTGCCCTTCGACTGGAACCATGGCGATCCCACCACCGCGCCCGCACCGCTGAACCTGACGGCGATGTTCTGGAACTGGCGCGGCGGCTACAAGTTCGTGAAGATCGAGTTCTCGCCCACCATGCCGTCGGGCATGTCGATGGCGGCCGAAGGCCACAGCGAGGATGCGACCCATGGGCAGGGGCCGCGCGGCTGGATGCTTCACCTCGGATCGACGCAATGCGCCGCCCCCGAGGCGACGACGCCGCCGTCCGAGGCCTGCGCCAACCCCAACCGCATCGCCGTTGCCCTGCCCGACTTCATGCCGGGCGAGAGCACCGTGGTGATCGACCCCGCTGTCGTCGTGGCGGGCGCGGATCTGACGCAGAACACGCCCGAGACCAGCCCCGGCTGCATGTCCTTCAACAACGATCCGGACTGCAACACGGTGCTGCCGCGTCTGGGGCTGGCGTTCAACGCCTTCCCGGCAGAGGAGCAGATGCTCGTCTCGATGCGCTGACGGGGCCGGCATGCGTCCCTTTGCAAGCCTCGCGCGTGTCGCGGGGAGGGGGGCCTTCGTGGCTCCCCTCCTGATCCTTGGTGCGTCGGCGGTCCTCGCCGCCGTCTTCCTGCCGCGGGACGAGGTGCCGGCGGAAACGGTCGCCGCGCGCCCGGCGATCCTCGATGCCTTCCGCTGGCCCATGCCCGCCTGGATGCCGCCGCCGCCGGTGCCGGACGACATCACCGTGACGCCGGACCTGGTCGATCTGGGTCGGCACCTTTTCTACGATGCGCGTCTGTCTGTCGACGGACAGACCGCCTGCGCGTCCTGTCACCAGCAGGAACTGGCCTTCAGCGATGGCCGCCCGGTCGGTGTCGGCGCGCATGGCACCATCGGCCACCGCAATTCGCCCTCGCTCACCAATGTAGGCTACATGCCCACGCTCACCTGGGCCAACCCGCATTTCACCACGCTGGAGTTCCAGGCGCTGGTGCCGATGTTCGGCACCGAGCCGGTCGAGATGGGACTGGCAGGACAGGAGGAGGCGCTCTTCGCGCGCCTCGCCGCCGATCCCTACTACGCCGAAGCCTTCCCGGCGGCCTTCCCCGAGCGACCCGCGCCCGATCTCTACACGATCACCCGCGCGCTCGGGGCCTTCCAGCGCACGCTGATCTCGCTCAACAGCCCCTACGACCGCGCGACCTATTATGGCGAGGCCGACGCGATGTCGGATGCCGCCCGTCGCGGGCAGGCGCTGTTCTTCGATCACCGGCTGGAATGCTACCACTGCCACACCGGCGCGCTGTTCTCGGACAACCTGCAGACCGCGCGCACCCCGTTCCCCGAGAACGCTTTTCACAATACCGGGCTCTACAACATCGGCGGCACGGGCGCTTATCCCGCCGGGGGCCTCGGCCTCTACGAATTCACCGGCGTCGCGTCCGACATGGGCCGCTTCCGCACGCCGTCCTTGCGCAACGTGGCCGTCACCGCACCCTACATGCACGACGGGTCGATCGCGACGCTGGAAGAGGTGATCCGCCACTACGCGGCGGGTGGGCGGACGATTCCCGATGGCCCACATGCCGGTGCGGGCCACGAAAACCCGTATCGCGACAGTCTGATCACAGGCTTCGAGATCTCGGACGCCGAGATCGCCGATCTCACAGCATTCCTCGAAAGTCTGACGGACCAGGACTTCCTGACCGATCCGGCCTTCGCGGACCCTTGGCCGGACGGGCACCCGGCCAATGCGAACAGGGTGATGCCCCTCAACTGAAAATCAGGAAACCAACAGGAAACGCGCGAACATGAAACACATTCTTGCACTTGCAGCCCTTGCCCTACCTCTGGCCATCGGCTCCCAGGCCCTGGCCCACGCCACTTTCGCCGAAGGCGAAGTCGTGCAGGGCGAAACCGCCCGCCTGACCCTGCGTGTGCCGCATGGGTGCGGCGACGAGGCGACGCTGAGGGTCCGCATCCAGATCCCCGAGGGCCTGATCGCCGCGCAGCCGATGGTCAAGGCGGGCTGGGAGCTGGAGACCGTGACCGGCCCCTACGAGAACAGCTACGAGCTTTATGGACGCACGCTCACCGAAGGCGTGCGCGAGATCATCTGGTCGGGCGAATTGCCGGATGCCTTCTACGACGAGTTCGTGTTCCGCGCCCGCGTGACCGACCGGCTGCCGGCGGGCGAGATGGTCTACATCCCCGCCATCCAGGAATGCGCCAACGGGGCCGAGCGCTGGATCGAGATCCCGGCGGCCGGACAGGACAGCCATGACCTCGAGGATCCGGCGCCTGGCGTGATGGTCGTGCCGGCCTCCGCTGGCGGTCACGGGCACTGAGGAATGATCCATGGCCGGTTCCCGAGTCCCTTCGGCGGCCATGGCGCATGCGGGGTGCGGCCCGGTCCGGGCGGCCCCGCGCAACTCCCACCGGGACAATACAGCGTCCCGGTGGGCTTTTCCCGGATATCCTTGATGCGCCTTCTCCTGATCCTGTTGTGCCTCGCGCTCCTGCCGCTGCAGGCGCTGGCCCATGCGCAGTTGCGCGGCTCGGACCCCGCCGAAGGGGTTGTGGTGACGGAGGCGCCCGCCGCGATCGTGCTAGAGTTCAACGAAGCCGTGGCGCCGCTGGTCCTGCGGCTGATCGCACCGGACGGTGCCGCGACCGATCTCGACGGTACAGCCGAAAACACAACGGTGACGGTCGCGCTGCCCGCCGCGGTAGCCGACGGCACGCATCTGCTGTCCTGGCGCGTCGTATCGGACGATGGCCATCCGGTCGGCGGCACGCTCACCTTCCATGTCGGTGCCCCCTCCGCCACGCCGCCGACGCCAGCGGAGCTTGCCGCGGGGGCCGCGCGCTTTGGCGCCGCCCTGCGCGCCGTGCTGACCGTGGCGCTGGTGCTCGCGGTCGGCGCTGCCGTCTTTGTCGCCTTCGTGGCCCCTGCAAAGGGGGGACCGGCACTCGCCCGCATCGCCGTGTTCGCGGCTGGCGCGACCATCCCGGTTGGCGGTCTCCTGATCGGGGTTCAGGGTCTCGACATGCTGTCGCTCGCGCCCTGCGCGCTCCTCACGATGCAGCCGTGGCAAGCGGGGCTTTCAGCACCGATTACCTTGACTGTCGTCCTTGTCGCCGGGGCGGCGGTCCTGGCCGCGCTTTCCCTGCGCAGCGGCGGCACGTCCGTGCGAAAAGTTCTCGCGCTCGGCGCATTGGGGTTTGCGTCGCTGTCCTTCGCGGTCTCCGGCCATGCCGCTGGCGCGCCGCCGCGTGTCGTGGCGCTCCCCGCCGTCACCCTCCACGCCGCCGCGTTGATCTTCTGGATGGGCTCGCTCGTGCCATTGCTCCTCGCCCTGCGTGGCCCGGAGCCTGACACCGTCCTGCGGCGTTTCTCGTCGATCGCCGTTCCGACGGTCGCGGTTCTGACCCTTAGCGGGATGATCCTGACATGGCTGCAGGCGGGCAGTCCGGCCGCGCTGCTTGGCTCGTCCTATGGCATCGTGCTCGGGGTGAAGCTGGCCCTCGTCACTGTGCTCCTGGCCCTTGCCGCGCGGAACCGGCTTATCCTGACGCCCGCGCTGGCCGCAGGCCAAGTGACTGCCACACCGCGCCTGAAACGCGCCATCCGCGCCGAGATCGTGCTCGGCCTCGCCATCCTCGTCCTTGCCTCGGCCTTCCGCCTCACGCCGCCGCCGCGCGCCCTGATCGAACCGGCCGAGCCTCTCTACGCCCATATCCATACCGCCGCCGCCATGGCCGATATCCGCCTGACCCCAGGGCGCGCTGGCCCTGTCGAGGTCATGCTCGGTTTCCAGACCGGCGATTTCGCCGAGCTAGTCCCGCAAGAGGTCGAGGTCGTCTTCGCCCAGCCCGCCGCCGGGATCGAGCCGATCCGCTTGACCGCCCTGCAAGGCGGCGACGGGCTCTGGCATGCCGGCCCCGTGACCCTGCCGCGCCCGGGCGACTGGGACGTGACTCTGCGCCTCCTGATCACCGATTTCGAGCGCGTGACGCTGACCGACACCCTGACCCTTCCAGACTGACCGGAGACCCCGATGAAACATCTTGCCCTCGCCCTTGCTCTCCTGGCGCTCCCCGCGTCCGCCCACGAGGTCACCACCGACAGCCTCGTGATCGACCACCCCTACGCGCTGGAAACGGTGGCCACCGCCATGTCCGGCGCAGGCTACATGACCATCACCAACACCGGCAGCGCGCCCGACCGCCTGCTGGAAGTGCGCGCCGATTTCCCCCGTGTGACGCTGCACGGCACGCAAGCAGACGCGCAGGGCGTGACCCGGATGATCCCGGTCGAGGGCATCGAGATTGCACCGGGCGAGACGGTGACGCTCGCCCCTGGCGGGATGCATGTGATGTTCATGGGGCTCGACGGCGACCCATTCGAGGAGGGCGAGCGCATCCCTGCCACGCTCGTCTTCGAACGCGCGGGCGAGATCGAGGTGGAATTCTGGGTCGAACCGCGCGAGGGCGGCATGACGGGGCATGAGGGGCACGATCACGGCAGTCTCGAGCCTGCCGTCGATCCAGTGCAATCGGCCGCGGTCGAAGCCGCCCTGCGCGATGTTCTGGGTGCCGACACGGATCTTGGACCCGTTGCCATCGCTGGAAATGCCTCGGTGTTGTCATGGCGGGTCGCGGGCGTGGCTGGCCGGGCCTTTCTGCGCGAAGAGGCAGGCGAATGGTCCGTGATCCTCCTTTCGGGGGAAAGCCTGCGCTTTGCTGCGACGTTTCGGTCGCTTGGTCTGCCGCCACGCCGGGCGATTGACCTCGAACAAGCCGTCGCGGCAACCGAGGCGATCCTGACCGCGGAAGAAGGCGCCCGGTATGACGGTTTCACCGGAACGCTTTTTCTCGGAGACGGCTGATGCCCGTCATTTCAAGCGGAGTCCGTCTGCACCATCCAGAAACACGAGGTGTCGCGCCCGGCCAACGCCGCATGAATGACCTCGAACTCGCATTGCCCAGCAACGGTAACCCTCACCGCCTTCGGGCGGCAATCAACCTCTGGAGCTGATACCATGAAGACCATTCTACACACGGCTGCCCTGCTCGCCGCCCTCACAGCCGCCCCGGCCCAGGCCCGGGAAATCACCGACGCCCTTGGCCGGACCGTCGATATCCCCGACACTGTCGATCGGGTGATCTGTTCGGGCCCCGGCTGCCTGCGTCTGCTCACCTATCTCGGCGCCACGGAGATGGTGGTCGGCGTCGACGAGATCGAGACCCGACCCAGTGCCGACGCGCCCCGCGCCTATGCGATCGCCCATCCCGAATTCCGCGACCTGCCACTCATCGGGCAGCATCGCGGGCGCGACAATCCCGAGCTGATCCTCGCGCTCGATCCGGCACCGCAGGTCATCATCAAGACCCTGTCCTCGATCGGTGTCGGGCATGACGATCTGTCGAACCAGACCGGCCTGCCGGTCGTCGCCGTGGATGTCGGCGACCTTGCCGGCGAGAGCGCCGCCTTCGACAGCGCGCTGCGCATCATGGGTGAGGTCGTCGGCCGCGAAGCCCGCGCCGAGGAGGTCATTGCCTTCATCGACAGCGAGATCGCCGAGTTGAGCGACCGGGCCGCGCGCTCGACCATCGAGGCACCGGGCGTGTTCCTCGGCGGCGTCGCCTTCCAGGGCGCGCAGGGGTTCAACAGCACCGAGCCGTTCTATCCGCCCTTTGACATGCTGGGCCTGACCAACCTCGCCAGCGACGGCGCACCGGGGAATGGCCGCCACAGCGTCGTGGCGCGCGAACAGATCGTGGCCTGGGATCCGGAGATCCTGTTTCTCGATCTCGGGACGGTGCGCGGGCAGGATGTCGGCGGGCTTTACGAATTGCGCACGGATGCCGCCTATCAGGGGCTGAGCGCGGTGACGCAGGGCAATCTGTGGGGCGTGCTGCCCAATACGCTCTATCACATCGAGGTCGGCTCGATCCTCGCCAATGCCTGGTTCATCGGCACCGTCACCCGGCCCGACACGTTCGGCGATGTCGATCCGGTCGCAAGAGCGAACGAGATCGAGACCTTCCTTGTCGGCGCGCCGGTCTTCGATGCGTTCAATGCCGCCTATGACGGGCTGGTATTTCAGCGCGTGTCGGTCGAATGACGGACGCCACCGCACATATAGGCGCGGGATACCGCGCCTATACCACCCGCAAGCTGGTGATCGTTGCGTTGATCGGGTTGGCGCTGGTCCCGGCGCTGATCGCCGCCTTGTCGCTGGGTCCCGCCGCAATTCCGGCAAATGAGGTCGCGCGCACGCTGATCGGGCTCGAGGTGCCGCGCCGGTCCGAGCTCATCGTCTGGAACATCCGGCTTCCGCAGGCGCTGGCGGCCATCGTCGCCGGGGCCGGGCTGGCGGTGGCGGGAGCGGCAATGCAGTCGATCCTGCGCAATCCGCTGGGCTCGCCCTTCACGCTGGGCATATCGCAGGCGGCGGCCTTTGGCGCGGCCTTCGCGGTGATGATCCTGGACACGGGCACACCGCAGGGCGCGAATGCTGCATCGGTGGCGATCCAGGACCCGACCACCACGACCGCCTCGGCGTTTGCCTTTGCCCTGCTTGCGGCAGCGATCATCACGCTGGTCGCCCGTCTGCGCGGGTCCGCGCCCGAGGTGATGGTGCTGACCGGCGTGGCGCTTGGCGCGCTGTTCTCGGCCGGCACGGCCTTCCTGCAATTCTTCGCCGACGATATCCAGCTTGCCGCCATCGTGTTCTGGACCTTTGGCGACACCGCGCGGGTGGACTGGTCCGAGCTGGGCATCCTGTCGGCGCTCACCGGCGTGGCCTGTCTCTATTTCCTGACGCAAAGCTGGAATTACAACGCCATTGACGCCGGTGACGAAACCGCGCGCGGGCTGGGTGTGCGGGTCGACGGGCTGCGCATCTTCGGCATGGTCATGGCCTCGCTGCTGACCGCCGTTTCCATCGCCTTTCTGGGGATCATCGGCTTTGTCGGGCTGGTGGTGCCGCATATGATCCGCCGGGTGATCGGCGCCGATCACCGGTTCCTGATCCCGGCATCGATCTTTGGCGGCGGGCTCCTGTTGTTGCTGGCCGATACCGCGGCAAGACTGATCCTGTCGCCGCATGTGCTGCCGGTTTCGGTGCTGACGGCCTTCATGGGGGCACCGGTCTTCGTGTTTCTCATCCTCAGGGGGCGGCGCTGATGCTACATGTTTCCGAGATCGGTTTCGTCTACCGCAACCGGACGGTGCTTGAGCGCATCGGTTTCGAGCTGCGGCCGGGACGCATCCTCGTCATCCTCGGCCCCAATGGGGTGGGCAAGACTACGCTGATCCGGTGCCTGAACGCGATTCACAAGCCCTCTGCAGGTGCGGTGCTGCTCGAGGGCGAAGACCTGCTGCGGCTCTCGCCACCCCGCATGGCAAAGCGGGTGGGTTATGTCGCGCAACGCACGGAAACGGCGCGGCTGACGGTCTATGACGCGGTGCTGATGGGTCGCAAGCCGCATATGGGGCTGCGGGTCGCCCAGGCCGACTGCGACAAGACCGGAGCCGCCATCGCCCAGCTGGGGCTGGAACCGCTGGCGCTGCGCCATATCGACGAGCTTTCCGGCGGCGAGCTGCAGAAGGTCGCCATCGCGCGCGCGCTGGTGCAGGAACCGCGCCTGCTCTTGCTAGACGAACCGACCAGCGCGCTGGACCTGCGCAATCAGTTCGAGATCCTGACACTGCTGCGCGACGCGGTGCGCGAACGCGGCATGGCCACGGTGATGACGATGCACGATCTGAACACCGCACTGCGCTTTGCCGACGAGGTGCTGCTGATCAAGGGCGGGAACATCCTCGCCCATGTGCCGGCAGACGGGATAACCCCGGATCTGATCGAGGCCACCTATGGCCTGCCGGTCGCCATTCACCATCTCGACGGCGTGCCCGTCGTGGTTCCCCAATTCCGAAAGGACGCATCCCATGCCGCAGAATGATGCCGCCGCTCTTTGGAGCGAACGCGCGCCCCGCTTTCCCAGCGGGCGAGACCCGGGCCACCGCGCCCGGATGCTGGCGCGTCTCACCCATGTCCCGCAAGCGGCTCTGCCCCGGACCGGGATGCGCTGCCTCGATGTTGGTGCGGGCACCGGTGTCTTTGCGCTCTATGCGGCCGATGAGGGCGCGGATGTCACCGCCACCGATGTTTCCGAGGGGATGCTGGCCCGTCTCTCGGCCAACGATCCCGAACGACGCGTGACGGCGGTCCGCGCCGATTGGAAAGACATCGACCCCGAAGCACACGGCTGGACCGGCGGTTTTGATCTGGTCCTGGCGCAGATGATGCCCGGTGTCCGAACGCCCGAGGATTTTCTCCGCATGGAGGCCTGTTCCCGTGGCTGGTGCGTCTATATCGGTTGGGGCCGCAAACGCCATGACCCCTGGCTCGACGCGGTGTTCGCCGCGCATGACGCCTCGCTCCCTCTGCCGCCGGGGACGCCGAACGCGCTGGAGCAACTCGTTGCCATTGGGCGCATGGTTACGCCGGTCTGGATCAAAGAGACTTGGCATCCGCAACGCCCAATAGATGCCGCAGTTCCCGATGCGATATCTCATCTGCGGATGCACGGGATCGCGCCGGATTACGACCGCATTATGGCCATGGCACGTACACACGCACGCGGTGGCATCATACTGGAAGGCGCTACGAATGAGATCGGTGTGCTGGCTTGGCACACAGGCCCCTAAGGTCGAATTCATCTTGCCGGGCTCCACCACGGCGTTCAAAAAATGCTGATATGTCAATGTGATGGGGCGTGCTTACATTTTGGCACCCCGCTCAAGGAAGCAAAAAATGCCAGGGCCAGCTGATGGCTGCCACCGAGCCGGGGCAGGGGGCATGTCAGGGTCTTTGCGCTTCTGTTGATCCACTCGATTGCGATGCCGCAGGCTGTTGAGCGGCGCCCCAATACCCTCCCGATCAGCCGCAAAAACGTCACGCAACGTTTCTCTTAAGCCCGCAATGGCTGCCTCTGACACGGGAGAGAGTTGGGTGCCAGGTTGGCTCCCTCCGCCACCATTGCATCTTGATCATTCTGTCGGGGTCGCGTGCGGCGGCCCTTTGCTTGTCCGGCAAAGCCCCTCGTTGTCACTCGCCCCGTACCCTATCCCCCTGTCCCCCGCCCCGCGCGGTACGCAAGATGAGGCTAAGGTCCGGGAGAATCCCACGTAGCGCGATGTAGTCTGCGTCCCGCCGGGCAAGCCGAACCGGATCGCTCATGTCGATGCCTTCAACCTGTGCAAGACCGCTGATGCCGGGCAAGACGTCCAGAACGTTGCGTCGTCTTCGTTCCTCGACAAGGTCTGTCTGCACGGGCAAGCAGGGGCGGGGACCGATAAGGGCCATTTCTCCGCGCAATATGTTCCAGACCTGTGGGAGCTCATCAATCTTGGTTCTCCGCAGGATTGCTCCAACCCTGGTGACCGATGACGCAGTAACCTCATGCGTCCCGGCCTGCACGGTGCCCAGTTGCATCGTGCGGAACTTGAAACAGGTAAAGATGCGACCGTGTCGGCCCACCCGTGGCTGCCTGAAGACGCCAGGTCCGGGCGACTCCCACTTCACTGCCAGCCAGGCGGCCAGAAGAACCCACCAGAGTGCGAAGAGGACGGACAGCGCGAAGGCGTAGTCCACCAGTCGCATCATGGCTGAATAAACCGCATTCCCCTGTTGTCCGTCTGACAGGATACGTCGGCCGTCCTCGCCCGGCGGCGCACCCGCCAGCACGTACGCGGCCAGCCTTTCTGTGCTGACGGTTGGCCGCAGTGCGGACAACACGCGAAAGGCAATCCCGCGAAAGCCTCGCGGGATGAGGTTCAGCGGCGCCAGCCGCCCGGTGAAGCGCTTTCCCTGCACCGCAGGCAGATAGAGCACTTCCACGCCTATGCCCGCCGCTGCAGCCCTCAGGGCTGTCTCGCCGCGTCGCTTGCTCTCGGCATAGGCAGAGTGATTGCCCGCATCCAGCGCATGAACGGATGAGACGTAAACAAAACGCGGAATCCCTGCCGTGGAAGCCTGTGAAATTACGGCCAGCGCATGATCCCGGTTTACGGCGTCGAACTCCTCCTGGGTCCCAGCCTTGTCATTATTCATTGCAGCCAGATGGAGAACAAAACTGCACCCCTGACCCCTCTTGCCGAGTTCCTCGGGAAGGCATGCGTCGTGCTTCTGAAACAGGCTGCCGAGCAATCTCGGGTCACGACCGATCAACAGCAGGTCCACCCCACCTTTTTCGAGAAGTGGAACAAGGCTTTGACCGACGTTTCCGGAGGCCCCAGTTACTGCAATCCGCATTCGACAGCCGCCTTTCCGCATCTGGCCAACCTTGCAGCTCGGCTCTCGTACCCTCTGCCGTCATTCTTCCGAGTTTTCCGCAGCATACATGAATCCGCATTGCAACTGTTGCAGGCCATCTGCCCGCCAAGCCATCTCAGCGCATACAGCCGCACAAAGTAAATTTCCATGATTGCGGTGGTGACCAGCGAATGGAACCTGATCCAGTCTCGTCCGCAATCCGGTTGGTTCTTACGCAGGTTGGCGGTGGGGGCGCAATCGTCCGACGTGCGGCGCTCTGCTGTTGGGTGCTGGAGGGGTCAGTAATACCGGACCCGCTGGGCCTCCCGCCTTTCATCTTCGGCGCGAGCCCCGTCTCAGCGCGGCGCACTCGTCACCCCAACGCCGCCCCCTCAGCCGTCGCAGTCGGGGATCGGGACCACGGTGCCGTCGGCTTTGGTGATGCGGCTGGCGCACAGGTCCAGCGGTCCCGGGTCGTCGTCGACGTAGCCCGTCACGGTCACGACCTCGCCCACCACCACGGGGACGCGGCTGGGTCCGAGGTAGACCTCGATCGACCCGCTCCGGTCGGCGAGGTGGAACTCGTCCGCGTCGACGATCCGCTCGACCGTGCCGGTGATCGTGACCTGAGCGCCCCGCGTGATATCGGCGATCGGGGTCGCGGGGTCGGATTGGGCCAGGGCCGGACCGCCGCCCAGGGCGGCCGCGGCTAGAATGATCATGCGGATCAAGGTCGAACTCCCTCGTGGACTGCAGACATGGTCCCGAGGGAGATGGGCCTGTGGCCAGTGCCTTTCAACGCGCGCCGGTGGGCGCGTTGCCGCACCGGCCCCTATCCGCGCCGTGGCAGCCGCAGGACCCCGGCCGGGGGCAGGGTCTGGTCGCGGTAGGTCTGCGGGTGGGCGGCGTAGTTGAAGACGAAGCGCTCGGACGGGGTGTCGCGCAGGCGCAGCCCCTCGGGCAGGACCTCGGTCGCGAGGCCCAGCTCCGCGCAGGCCCCCGCGAGGATCCGGTCCCACAGCGCGGCGGTCGGCCAGCCGCCGAGGTAGCGCAGACCGCCCGTGCCCATTACCAGCGGCGCGCCCGTCCCAAGCCGCAGCCCGACCTCGGCGCTGCCCTCGAGGTGCTCGACCCAGTGCGCGACCGCGCCGCCGCCGGCCACCGCGCGCTCTTCCCCCGGCGGCAGGCTTTCGACCCGCGCGACGGTGACGTCGAGGCCGGGCAGGGCCGGGGGCAGCGGCACGGGGATGCGGAACTCGGCCGTTTTGGAGGCCGTCCGCGGCCCGACGAGCGCGATGCCGTCCAGCGCCGCCAGCCGTGCCTTCAGTTCGTCCGGCATGGCGAACATGCCCGGGGCCAGCACCAGACGGTAGCCGTCGAGCGCCGTCTCCGGCGCGATCACGTCGACCGACAGGCCCCGTGCCCTGAGCGCGCGATAGGCCGAGAAGACCAGCCGGACATAGTCGAAGTCCGCGCCCTGCGGCTGAACCTGCCAGGCCCAGGCGCTGGGGTAGTCGAAGATCAGCGCCACGTCGGCCCGGGCCGCGCCGACCTGCGGCGCATCGGCGATCTCGGCGGCGACCTGTGCCGCCTCCCCGAGGCCGGGGGCCGCCACGCTGTCCGGGCGCAACAGGCCCGCGTGCATCTGCTCCTGCGCGAAGGGCGCCTGTCGCCAGCGGAAGAAACAGACGGCCTCCGCGCCATGGGCGAACGCCTCCCATGCCCAGAGCCGCACCATCCCGGGCAGCGGTGCGGGGTTCCACGGCGCCCAGTTCACCGGGCCGGGCTGCTGTTCCATGATCCACCAGCGCCCCCGGCCCACGGCCCGGTAGAGGTCATGGTGGAAGGCCTGGAAATCCGGGTCGCCCTGCCGCAGGTAGGCCGCCTTGTGCGCCGCGTCGCCCTCGACCCGGTCCATCAGGAAGCCCATCGGGTAGCTGTCCCACGAGGCGACATCGAGGTCCTGCCCGACGTCGAAATGGTCGAACTCGGTCACCCGGCCCATGTAGTTGTGGATCAGGGGTGCATCGGTGTGGCGGCGCAGGATCTCGGTCTGGGCGCGGTTGAAGGCCACCACCTGGTCGGAGGCGAACCGGCGGAAGGCCATGACATGGGCGGGGTTCGCCTCGGTCACGGTCAGGTTCGGCAGGTCGATCTCGTCGAAGCTCGCGTACTCCATCGACCAGAACACGTTGCCCCAAGCCCGGTTCAGCGCCTCGGGGGACTGGTAGCGCTGCGCGCACCAGTCGCGGAAGGCGTCGCGCGCGGCGTCCGAATAGCTGATCGTGGTGTCGTGGCAGCCGTACTCGTTGTCCGTCTGCCACGCCGCGACATGCGGGTTGCGGCCATAGCGCTCGGCCAGTTTCGTCACGATCCGGCGGCACTCGGCCAGGTAGCCCCGGTGCGAGAAGCAGTAGTGGCGGCGCGAGCCGAAGCCGCGCGGGCGCCCGTCCGCATCCAGCGCCAGCATGTCGGGATGCTTGGTGACCACCCAGCGCGGCGGCGTGGCGGTCGGCGTGCCGAGGATCACCTTCAGCCCCGCCGCGCCCAGCACCGCGATGGCGCGGTCGAGCCAGTCGAAGCGGTAGTCGCCTTCGGAGGGCTCCAGCCGGGACCACGCGAACTCGCCGATCCGCACCCAGGTCAGGCCGGTCTCCGCCATCCGGCGGGCATCCTCGGGCCAGACCTCCTCGGGCCAGTGCTCGGGGTAATAGCAGACGCCCAGCGTGCGGGTCACGGGATCACCCGGTGCTCGGCCTGCCCCCGGAACGGGGTGGCCCAGGAGAAGGTCGCGCCCTCGGCGGGGGCGGGGGCGTCGCGCCCCTCGGTCGCGCTGGTGGCGTAGAGCGTGCGCAGGTCGGCCCCGCCGAAGGCCGGGCAGGTCATGTGCGGGGCGGGGGCCTCGAACCGGGCGATCTCGGTGCCGTCGGGCGCATGGCCCACCACGCAGCCCGCACCCCAGAGCGCGATCCAGAACGTGCCGTCCGCCCCGAAGACCGCGCCGTCCGGACCGCCGGGTGCATCCGCGAGATCGAGGAAGACCTCGGGCGTGCCCACCGGCCAGCCCTCGGCATCGAGCGCCACGCGCAGGACCTTGCGGGTCGGCGTGTCGGTGAAACAGGCGCTGCGGCCATCGGGGTGAAAGCTGATCGCGTTCGGGATCGAGATCCGCGGAAAGAGCCGGCGCAGCTCGCCCGCGCTGTAGCGATAGATCGCGCCCGCACCCTTCTCGGCCTTCTTGCCCATCGTACCGATCCAGAACCCGCCCATCGGATCGGCGCGGCCGTCGTTCGACCGGGTCAGCGCATTGTCGCTTTCCAGTCCGCAGAGGTACTCGCTCTCGCCGGTGTCGGTGTCGAAGAGCTGCAGCGCGGTTTCCGACGCGACGAGCAGCCGCGTCCGGTCAACCCAGCCCGCGGCACTGACATGCTCGTCGAACTGCCACTGGTCCAGCGTCTCGCCGTCCCGCCGGTAGAGGCGCATCCCGTTGATGTCGAACCAGTAGAGGCACTGCGCCTCCGGGTGCCACAGCGGCCCTTCGCCCAAGCTGCAGGGCGTGGCGTCGAAGACCTGCGCGCTCATGCGACCGCGTCCCATGCGGCGACAATCGCCTCGGCCCGCGCGCGCAGCGCGTCCATCGCGAGGCCCGGCGTGTAGAGCGCCGTGCCGATCCCGAAACCGTCCGCCCCCGCCTTGCGCCACGCGGCGAAATTGTCCGCGCCCGCCCCGCCGACCGGGAACACGGGCACGTCCTTCGGCAGCACCGCGCGCAGCGCCTTCAGCCCGTCCGGACCGGCCATCGAGCCGGGGAACAGCTTCAGCCTGTCCGCGCCGGCCGCGAGCGCCGCGAAGGCCTCGGTCGGCGTGAAGACGCCCGGCCAGCTTTGCAGCCCGGCGGCCTTGGTGGCGCGGATCACCGCCGGATCGCAATTGGGCGACACGATCAACGCGCCGCCCGCGTCCGCGACCTCGGCCACCTGCGCGACGCTCAGCACGGTGCCCGCGCCGATCAGGGCGCGGGTGCCGCAGGCCTCGGCCATCGCGGCGATCGAGTGCATCGGGTGCGGCGAGTTCAGCGGCACCTCGATCCGGGTGATCCCCGCCGCGATCAGGGTCTCGCAGGCGGGCACCGCTTCCGACGGTGTGATCCCCCGCAGGATCGCAATGATCGGTCGGCTCATGTGGTTTCCTTCATCCGGGCATGGGCCGCGGCCAGTCCGGCCCGCGTGGCGGCGCCCGCCTCGATCCGCGTCGCGGTCACGCCCTGCGCCGCCAGCGCCGCGGCATAGGCGTCGGCCAGTCCGTCCGCGCCGAGCAGCGCGACCGGCATGCCCAGCCAGTAGGGTTTCGCCGCCGCCAGTTCCGCCCCGATCAGCAGGCCGGACAGGCGCGCGCGGGCCGCGGCGGGCGGCAACCCGTTCAGCAGGCCCTCGGCCCGGATCGCGAACAGCCGGGCCGCCAGCGCCTCGGGCCGCGACAGCGTCTCCTGCACCGCCTCGGCAAAGGCCGCGGCGTCCCAGCCGTCGCCGCCCATCGAGTGCCGCAGGACCGAGTGATCGGACAGCAGGCCGAACATCTCGCCGGTCAGGAAGCTGCGGAAGCTCACGACCTCGCCCGCGCTGACCTGCGCCCACTTGGAATGGGTGCCCGGCAGGACGATCACCCCGTCGAAGCCCGGATGCAGGGACAGCGCCCCGGCGATCTGGGTCTCCTCGCCGCGCATCACGTCGGCGGGCCGGTCCTGCTTCAGGCCGGGAATGATCCGCACCGTCAGCCGGGGGTCCCGCGTCGGCACGGGCGTCAGCGCCTCGCCGACCGGGGCACAGGGCACGGCGGCATAGCGCGCCTCGACCCAGCCCTGCCGCGAGCCGACCATGCCGCAGGCCACGACATCGACCCGCTGCGACCCGAGCCAGGGCCCGACCAGCGCCAGCAGCGCCGCCTCGAACTGCGACGGCTGCAGGCCGCCCATGCCGTCATCCGACATCGCCTCGTCCAGCACGATGCCGCCCGGTCCCATGGCCCAGGCGCGCAGGTGCGTCGTGCCCCAGTCGACGGCGATCCAGTCCGGCCGGATCATCCCGTCACCACCACGCCGCCATCGATCACCAGCGCCTGCCCCGTCATCGCCCCCGAGGTGCGCGACGCGAGGAACAGCATCGGCCCGACGATGTCCTCGGGCGCGAGGTGCCGCTTGAGGCACATCCGGTTCATGTGCTCGGCCAGCGCCTCGGGCGTCGTCCACATCTGCAACTGCTTCTCGGTCAGCACCCAGCCGGGCGCCAGCGCGTTCACCCGGATGTTGTCCGGGCCATACTCGCGCGCCAGGCTCCGGGTCATCCCGTTGATGCCCGAGTTCGCGGTCGTGTAGGCCGGATAGCCCGCGTTGCCCATCATGTAGCTGATCGAGGTCGTGTTGATGATCGACCCGCCGCCCGCCGCGCGCATTCCCGGCGCGACCGCCTGGCAGGCGAAGAAGTAGCTCTTGAGGTTGATCGCCTGCGACCAGTCCCAGAACTCCTCGGTCACCTCCTCGGCGGTGTGACGCTTGTCGTTCGCGGCGTTGTTCACCAGCACGGTGACCGGCCCGTGCGCGGCGGCGGCCTCGTCCACGCAGGCGCGCAGCCGGGCCACGTCGGTGATGTCACAGGGCAGGAAGAGCGGGGTAGTCCCGGTCTTCTCGGTCATCTCGGCCACGAAGGCGGAGGCATCCGAGCGCTGCACGAAGGCGACGCGCGCCCCCTGACGCAGGAACCCTTCGGTCAGCGCCGCGCCGATGCCGGAGCCGCCCCCGGTGATGAACACCGAGGCACCCTCGAGGTCGGGATAGGAAACGTCGCGCATCAATGGCTCTCCCGCGTCACGAGCCGCGTGTCCTTGCCGACGAGGAAGTCGAGGTCGGCCCCCGCGTCGGCCTGCAGCACGTGATCGATGTAAAGTCGGGCATAGCCCCGGGTGTAGTGCGGCGGCTCGGGCTGCCACGCGGCGCGGCGCGCCTCCAGTTCCGCGGCATCGACCAGCAGCTCCAGCTCGCCCTTCGAGGCCGAGACGCGGATGCGGTCGCCGGTCTTCACCAGCGCCAGCGGGCCGCCCGCCTGCGCCTCGGGGCTGACGTGCAGGATCACGGTGCCGAAAGCGGTGCCCGACATGCGCGCGTCCGAGACCCGGATCATGTCGCGCACGCCCTGCCGCACCAGCCGCGCGGGGATCGGCATGTTGCCGACCTCGGGCATGCCGGGATAGCCCTTCGGCCCGCAGCCCTTCAGGACGAGGATCGTCTCGGGCGTCACCGGCAGGTCGTCGCGGTCGATGTTGGCCTTCAGGTCCTCGATGCTCTCGAAGACATAGGCCTCGCCCTCGTGCTCCAGCAGGGCGTCGGTGGCCGCCGA
>JAUHZL010000184.1 GCA_030425945.1 Alphaproteobacteria bacterium
ACGCGCTCCCGAAGCGCCATAGGATGTGGCTTGCCCATCTCGGCACCCCATATCTGCCATAAAGACAGGGAATCATAGAGCTGACGTCATGGGAAGTCTGAATCGCATCGGCCGCAACACGCTCTAGACGACCGAGGCGGGCGAGCGGTTGCGCAAGACGCTGGCACCACGGGTAACCGAGATCGAGGAAGAGATCGCGGCGCTGATGGAGTTCCGCAACAAGCCCGCGGGATCGGTGCGGATCACGCTTTCACATCATGCGCTGACCCAGTTGATCTGGCCCAAACTGCGCTCGGTCCTGCACGACTATCCTGACATCCGGCTGGAGCTCAGTGTCGATGCGGGTTTCCGCGATATCGTCGAGGACGGATTCGATGCCGGCATCCGGCTGGGCGAAAGCGTCGAGCATGACATGATCGCGCTTCGCGTCGGCCCCGACTGGCGGCTGGTCGCAGTGGCGTCGCCTGCCTACGTGGCCGCGCGCGGGCGGCCGGAGCATCCGCAGGATCTGCTGGCGCATGACTGCATCAACAGGCGGCTGGCGACGGTGGGCGCTCTCTACCCTTGGGAATTCGGTAAGGACGGAAAGGAGTTGCGGGTGCGCGTCGAGGGGCGGCTGACGCTCAACGACGATCCGACGATGGTCGCGGCCGCCCTTGAAAGCGTGGGCATCGCCTATGTGCCCGAAGACATGGTGGCTGCGCATCTGGAATGCGGCGCGCTGATGCTGCTGCTCGACGACTGGTCACCGCAGTTTGCGGGCTATCACATCTACTACCCGAGCCGTCACCAGAACCTGCCGGCGTTCAAGGCCGTGGTGAATGCGTTGCGGCACCACACACCAAGATCCGTTGCGGGCCAGCCAAGCGGCTAGCTATCAGTCGCGACAGAACCGAATAACCACTCACCTACGGTCGGATTAAATAAAACAAAGACTTAGGGGCTAGAGAAGGTTCGACGTCAGTCCCACCCCCTCCGCCACTCTTGCTCAAGCAATGGCCCTCAGGCCTTGGGCAAGGTCCTAACTGGGCCTCAGGAATCGCCCACGGTCGCAACAGAACCCTCGTTGCGCCCCCTGAGCCTGGCCCAATCGGGAACCCAACTCACAACCACAGCGATTACCCCCGGCGCAGACGGCCTGTGGGAACCCGCCCTACGCCTGCCCCCCCGGCGGGAACACAATAGAGACCCGCAGGCCCGGGCCGTTGTCGTCGAGGCGCAGCGCGGCCTGGTGCAGGTCTGCGATGGCCTTGACGAGGCTCAGGCCGAGGCCGGTGCCGGGCACGGACCGGCTGGCATCGAGGCGGACGAAGCGCTCCAGCACGCGGGCGCGGTCGGGTTCGGGGATGCCCGGGCCGTCATCGGCGACCAGAAGCACCGGGTGGTCGCCGGCGTGCCCGGCGGAGATCCGGATCGTGGCCGGGGCCGGGCAATGCTCGATCGCGTTGACGACGAGGTTGGTCAGGGCCTGCGACAGCATCTCGGCATCGCCGCGCACCGGCACGGGACCGGGGGACCGCGCAAGCTCCAGACGATGCCCGGCCTCCTCGGCCGTGGCCTGCAGAAGTTCGTGGACCGAGGCCGCGAGGGCCCCGAGGTCGACGGGATCGTTGCGCCGCGCGACGGTGCCGGACTGCAGCCGGGCGACCCGCAGGATCGCCTCGAAGGTGCCGGAGATCGCGTCGATGTCCATCAGGGCCCAGCCGATCTCGTGGCGGGTCGCGGGGGCCAGATCGTCGGACAGCGCCTGCGGTTCGAGGCGCATGCGCAACCGCGCCAGCGGGGCGCGCAGGTCATGCGCCACGTCGGTCGAGACCTGCCGGATCGACGCGACGCCCGCTTCCAGCCGGTCGAGCATCCGGTCCACTCGGACGGCCAGCGCCGCGAGGTCGTCGCTGCCGCCGTCGGCGATCCGGCGGTCGAGGCGGCCAGCGCCCACCGCGTCCAGCACCCGCTCCATCCGGGCGATCCGCCGTTCGTTGCGGCGCGCGATCGCCACCGCCAGCGCCATCGACAGGAGCGCCGCCAGCGCCACCGACCACGCCGTGGACTGGACGAGGATCTCGCCGCTTTCCGAGACCCAGGCCTCGTCGCGTGCAGCGATGACCCAGCCGAGATCGGTGCGGATGCCATAGGCGAGATAGGCCTCGGCATTGCCGGTCCCGGTCGCCGCGCTGACGGGCAGGTCGGACCCGACCGCGAGCCGCCGCGCGCCCTCGAACGGGGCCGCAAGCTGCAGCGATCCGGTGGTCTGGCCGGACGCCGCGTCGATGAACGCGTAAAGCGCGGCGCCGTCGCGGCTGGACCCGACCAGCGCGCGGACCTGGTCCCGCAGGTCGGCCACCTCGGTGCGCCGGGCCAGCGTTTCGGCCGTCGCGCGAACGTCCGCCGACAGGCGCGCCGTCATCTCGCGCGACAGCAGGACGTAGGACAGCCCGCCCGCCGTCAGCGTCCCGAGGGCGAAGACCGCCGACAGCGCCAGCGCGAAGCGCATGGACCAGGACAGCGGCGCCCTCATGGCTGCAACACGTAGCCGACGCCGTGCAGCGTGACGAACAGCGGCTTGCCGAAGGGCTTGTCGATCTTGGTCCGCAACCGGCTGATATGGGTTTCGACCACGCTGGTCTTGGGGTCGAAGTGCAGCCCCCAGACCGACTCGAGCAGGACCGTGCGGGTCTGCACGCGGCCGGGCCGTTCCATGAAGTGCTTCAGCAGCAGGAACTCGCGCGGCTGAAGCTCGATCCGCACGCCGTCGCGGGTCACCTCGCGCGTGAGCAGGTCGAGCCGCAGCGGACCGGTCACCAGCTCCAGCACCTCGTCGCGGGTCGCGGGACGGCGGCACACGGTGTCGATCCGCGCCAGCAACTCGACGAAGGCGAAGGGCTTCACGATATAGTCGTCGGCCCCGCTGCGAAGGCCGGCCACCCGGTCCTCGACCGCGCTCATCGCCGTCAGCAGGATCGTGGGGGTGTCGAGCCGGGCCGCGCGCAGCGACTTCAGAATCGACAGGCCGTCGAGGCCCGGCAGCATCCGGTCGAGGATCAGCAGGTCGTACCCGCCCGTCATCGCCTGCGCGAGCGCCTGCCGGCCGTCGGCGAGATGATCCACCACATGGCCTTCGCCCGACAGGCCGCGCACCACGTAGGTGGCGGCGTCTTCGTCGTCTTCGGCCAGCAGGATCTTCATGTCGCGTGGTCTTTCCGGCGATGCGCCCCGGGGTCCCGGAACGGCAGGCGTGAGAGGGCGGACCGGCGCGGCGCACCCGGCCGTCCGCGCCCCCTCCATAGTCGAAGATGCCGCGAAGGCGAAGGTCGCGGGACAGGACGACCTTCGCCCGCACGGACAGGGAGGGACACCGGACACCGTGCCACCCGACCCCGGGGATCGCCTTGCCGCGGCTATACAGTTTCGTAAGAACCCGCCGGTCCGGTATTTTGGCGGTTTCGGAGCGGTACCGCCGGGGCTAGTCACGGGACGGCGACCGATCTGCCGAACGAACCGGAGTGCGGGATGGCCCGACTGACCCTTCAATCCCTGCGCAGCGCCGCGCCCGTCCTGCTGGGCGTTCTGCTGTTCGGCCTGGGCCTCTACGCGCTGCACCACCTGCTGCGCCCCGTGAACCTGTCGGATGTCGCGGCACAGATCCGGGCCACGCCGCCCGGCGTGCTGGCCGCCGCGCTCGGCGCGACCGCGGTCGGGTATGTCGCGCTGATCTGCTACGACTGGTTCGGCCTGCGCTTCATCGGCAAGCGGCTGAACCGGGGTGTCGTGGCCCTGGGCGGGTTTCTCGGCTACGCCTTCGGCAACACCATCGGGGTCAGCGTGATCTCGGGCGGCGCGGTGCGCTACCGGATCTATTCGGCGGTCGGGCTGAACGCCTTCGAGGTGGCGGCGGTCTCGGGCTACATCGCCGTCGCCCTCGGGACCGGGCTGACGCTGGTGGGCATCGCCGCGCTGGCCATCCACCCGGGCGCCGTCGGCAGCCTGCTGCCCGATGCCCCCGGCACGATCCGGGCCGTGGCGGTTGCGATCACGGGCCTCTCCGTCGCCCTGATCGTCTGGCTGTCGGCCAGCCAGCGCGCCGTCACCCTCTGGGGCCGCACCCTGCGCCTGCCCCCCGTGGCGGACCTCGGCGGGCAGCTCGCGGTGACCCTGATCGACATCGCGGCGGCGTCCTTTGCCCTGTGGGTGCTGCTGCCCGAGGGCAAGCCGGACTACACCATCTTCGTCGCGGTCTATGCCGCCGCGACGATGATCGGGGTGGTCAGCCATGTGCCGGGCGGCGTCGGGGTCTTCGAGACCGTGGTGATCGGCACCCTGCCCGCCACGGTGCCTGTCGGGGATGCCGCCGCCGCCCTGCTGCTGTTCCGGCTGGTCTATTACCTGCTGCCCTTCGCGCTGGCTTTCCTGCTGGTCGCGCTGAACGAGCTGCGGCTCGCCAGCGGCCTCGGCAGTCGCCTGCTCGCCCGCGCGCCCGGCCTGCAACCGGCCTTCGCGACGCTGCACGGGTTCTCGCCCGGCCTCGTGGCGGCGGTCGCCTTCGGCTTCGGGGTCTGGCTGCTCATGATCACCATGCTGCCGTCCGTGCAGGCCGATGCGATGGCCGAGCGCGACCTCGTCGGCAGCCTGCTGCTGGAGGGGGGCACGCTGGTCTCGGCGGTGGCCGGCGTCGCGCTGATCATCGTGTCGCACGGCCTCGCGCGGCGGGTGTCGTCGGCATGGTGGTTCGCCATCGCGGCGCTTGCGACCGGCTCGGTCGCCTCCCTGCTGAACGATTTCGGGATCGCGAACGCCGCCTTGCTGGCGGCCAGCGCGGTGCTCCTCCTGCCCTTCCGCAAGGCCTTCGACCGGCCCGGCCACCTGACGGCGGGGGTCTTCGACCTCGGCTGGTTCGCCACGGTGACGGGCGCGTTTCTTGCCGCCGCCGCGTTCTTCTTCTTCGTCCACAAGGCGGTGCCCTACTCGAACGACCTCTGGTCGGAGTTCGCGCACGATTCGAACACGCCCAGGGCGCTGCGGGCCGGGCTGGCCGCCACGGGCCTGATGTTCTTCTTCTCGATCTACCTGCTGACCCGGCCGACCCGGGCGAAGCCGCCGGCCGAACCGCGCCCGCCCGCGATGGCCCAGGCCGCCGCGCTTGCGGCCGCCTCGGAGGACCCGCAGGCCTGGCTCAGCCAGACCGGCGACAAGCGGTTCCTGTTCTCGGACAGCGGCCGCGCGGTCCTGATGTATGCCGTCCGGGGCGGCTCGTGGATCGCGCTGGGGGACCCGGTCGGGGACCCGGACGAGTACGAGGCGCTGGTCTGGTCCTTCGCCGACCAGGCGGCCCGCTCGAACGCGCGCCCGGTCTTCTACGAGGTCAGCGCCCGCCACCTGACGCTTTGGGTCGATCTCGGGCTGACGCTGCAGAAGATCGGCGAGGAGGCGGTCGTCCGCCTGCCCGGGTTCAGCCTCGCAGGGAGCCGCTTCAAGTCGATGCGCGCCGCGATGAACAAGCGCCAGCGGGACGGCTACGAGGTCGCACCGCTGCCCCCGCCGCACGGGCCGGAGCGGATCGCCGTGCTGCGCGAGATCTCGGACGCGTGGCTTGGCGGGAAGCCCGGCAGCGAGAAGGGATTCTCGGTCGGGCGCTTCGACCCCGATTACCTCGACCGGTTCGAGATCGCCGTGGTCAGGAAGGAGGGCCGCATCGTCGGATTCGCCAACATCCTCGCCTCGAAAGACGGCGCGCATCTCGCCGTCGACCTGATGCGCTACCTGCCGGACGAAGCCTCGGGGCTGATGGAATACATGTTCCTCAGCCTGATCGAGCACTACAAGGCCGCGGGCGCGCTGGAATTCAGCCTCGGCACGGCGCCGCTGTCGGGCCTGTCCGAGCGGTCGGTGGCGCGGTCGTGGAACCGGTTCGGGCGGCTGATCTACCGCCATGGCGGCGCGTTCTACAACTTCGAGGGCCTCCGGGCCTTCAAGCAGAAGTTCCAGCCGGACTGGCGCCCGCGCTACCTCGCCCTGCCCCCGAACGTCTCGCCGATGCGGGCGATGGGCGACGTGGCGCTGCTGATCGCGGGCTCGGCGCGCGGCCTGATCGCCAAGTGAGCCGGCCGCGGCGCGGTCCTGCCGGAAAAACGGCGCCCCTTACGAAAGCGTAATACCAGCGGCCCCGGTGCGTGACTCGCTCGGGATACCCTTCCGTTCATTGCTGTGATTCTCTTCCGTCGAAGCATGGAGGTTTCGATGGCTGTTGCGGTTACACGAATGGACTTGTCGGCG
>JAUHZL010000185.1 GCA_030425945.1 Alphaproteobacteria bacterium
CCGAGATGTCCTTCTACCCCTACGCGGTGATCCTGCAGGTGACCCCCATCGTCGCCATCGCGCCGCTGATCTTCATCTACGTCGACAACCGCATCGCGGGGCTCCTGATCTGCGCCTGGCTGGTGGCCTTCTTCCCGATCCTGTCGAACACGACGCTCGGGCTGAACAGCGCCGATCACAACCTGCGCGACCTCTTCCGCATCTACGGCGCGACTCGCTGGCAGCGGCTGCGCTTCCTGCAACTGCCCTCGGCGCTGCCCTATTTCCTCGGGGGCCTGCGCATCGCGGGCGGCCTGTCGCTGATCGGCGCGGTGGTCGCGGAATACGTCGCGGGCACCGGCGGCATCGGCTCGGGGCTGGCGTTCCGCATCCTCGAAGCGGGCTACCGGCTGAACATTCCGCGGATGTTCGCGGCGCTCATCCTGATCGCGGGCACCGGGGTTGTCATCTTCGCCGGCCTGTCGTTCCTCAGCCACATGCTGCTTCGGAAGTGGCACGAGTCCGCCCTGAAGCGCGAGGTCTGAGCGATGACGCCCCTGCCCCACGGCCCCGTGACGCTGGAGAACGTCACCGTCCCCGCCTGCCTGCTCGGCAAGCCCGGCGATCTCCTGCGCACCGATCTGTCGGTCGGCGCCGACGGGCGGCTCTCGGGGCCGCAGGCGGTCCGGGTGGACATGAAGGGGGCGATGGTGCTGCCCTGCTTCGTCGACATGCACACCCATCTCGACAAGGGGCACATCTGGCCGCGCAGCCCGAACCCGGACGGTACCTTCATGGGCGCGCTGACGACCGTCGCCGCCGACCGCGAGGCCCGCTGGGACGCCGCCGACGTCCGCGCCCGGATGGAGTTCGCGCTGAAATGCGCCTACGCCCACGGCACCCGCGCGATCCGCACCCATCTCGACAGCATCCCGCCGCAGGACGGCATCTCGTTTCCCGTCTTCCGCGAGGTGCAGGCCGAGTGGGCCGACCGCATCGCCCTGCAGGCCTCCTGCCTCGTCGCCATCGACCGGGCCGAGTTCGACGGCAGTTTCATTGCCACCGCCGATCAGGTCGCCGCGACGCCCGGCGGCGTGCTGGGCATGGTGACCTATCCCTGTCCCGATCTGCAGACTCGGCTCGACGCCTTCTTCGCCCTCGCCGAGGCGCGCGGCCTCGCCGTCGACTTCCACGTGGACGAGACGATGGACCCCTCCGTCAACACGCTGATCTCGATCGCGCGCACCGTGATCGCCCGCCGCTTCCCGCACCCGGTGACCGTGGGCCATGTCTGCTCGCTCTCGACAATGCCCGAGGCCGAGGCGCAGGCGACCCTAGACCTGGTGGCCGAGGCCGGCATCCACGTCGTCAGCCTGCCGATGTGCAACCTCTACCTGCAGGACCGCCACGCCCACCGCACGCCGCGCAACCGGGGCATCACGCTGGTGCACGAGATGAAGGCGCGCGGCATCCCGGTCGCCTTCGCCTCGGACAACACCCGCGACCCGTTCTATGCCTATGGCGATCTCGACATGGTCGAGGTGCTGCGCGAGGCGACGCGCATCGGCCATCTCGACCACACCGGCACCGACTGGGTGACGAGCGTGCTGACCACGCCCGCCGCCGCCTGCGGCTTCGCGGCCCCGAGCCTTGCCGACGGGGCCCCCGCCGACCTGGTGATCTTCCGGGCGCGCAGCTGGGGCGAGCTTTTCGCCCGCCCGCAATCCGACCGCGTCGTGCTGCGCAACGGCCGCGCCATCGACCGCACCCTGCCCGATTATTCCGACCTCGACCCGCTGATGGAGATGGCGTGATGCCCAAGGACATGCCCGATAACGTCGCCGCCGCCCGTGCCGCGCTGGCGCACCTGGACATCGACGAGAACGCGGCCGCGATCCGCTCGAAGAGCCGCGACTTCTTCTGGTACTCGCCGATCCTGAAGGAAAAGATGGATCACCTGGAGGCCGACTTCGTCGTCTCGCCCCGCTCCGAGGCCGAGGTGATCGAGGTGCTGAAGGTCTGCTTCGCCCATGACGTGCCGGTGACGACGCGCGGCGCGGGCACCGGCAACTACGGGCAGGCGATGCCGCTCCGGGGCGGCTGCGTCATGCACCTGCGCCACCTCACCGCCGTCAAGGAGATCGCGCCGGGCCGGGTGATCTGCGAGCCGGGCATCGTGATCCGCGACCTCGACGCTGCCTGCAAGGCGCACTCGGGCCAGGAGTTGCGCATGATGCCCTCGACCTTCGCCACCGCCACCATCGGCGGCTTCGTTGCGGGCGGCTCGGGCGGGATCGGCTCGGTCCGCTGGGGCGCGCTGCGGGACTTCGGCAACATCATCCGCCTGCGCGTCGTGACGATGGAGGCCGAGCCGCGCGTGATCGACCTGACCGGCGACGAGATCCCCCGCGTCAGCCACGCCTTCGGCACCAACGGCATCATCACCGAGGTCGAGATGCCGCTGGCCCCCGCCTATGACTGGGTCGAGCTGATGGTCAGCTTCCCCGAGTTCATGGACGCCGCGCAGTTCGCCGCCGACCTCGCCGGGCAGGACGGCATCCTCATCAAGCTGGCCACCGTGATCGAGGCCCCGATCCCGGAAAAGTACTTCGTCCGGCTCAAGGACCACCTGAAGGGCGGCGAGAACCTCGTCCTCTTGCTGGTCGCGCCGCACTCGGTCCCGGGCTTCGACACCTGGCGCAAGGCCACCTGGCCGCAGGCCGAGATCCTCTATGACAGCACCGACAACGACTGGCCGCGCAACCCCGGTCCCGTGCCGGAATACACCTGGAACCACACGACGCTGCGCGCGCTCAAGGTCGACCCGACCGTGACCTACCTGCAGGTCCGCTACGGCGCGCCCGACCACATGGAAAAGCTGCGCAAGGTGCGCGAGACCTTCGGCGACGAGGTGCTGCAACACCTCGAGGTCATGAAGGAAGGTGGCCGGGTGATGTTCGCCTGCCTGCCGATCGTCCGCTACACGACGCCCGAGCGGCTGGACGAGATCATCGCGATCCACGAGGAGATCGGCGCGATGATCTTCAACCCGCACCGCTACACGCTGGAGGAAGGCGGCCGCCAGAGCGCGGACGAGCGCCAGCTCAACTTCAAGCGCGAGGCCGACCCGAAGGGCCTGCTGAACCCCGGCAAGATGATCGCCTGGGACGCGCCCGACTGGGATTATGCCCGGATGTACGACTATCCGCACATGACCCCGGCGGAGTGAGGCGATGCCGGGCCGGGTCCTCGTCCTCTTTGCCCATCCCTGCCCGGAAAGCTTCTCGGCGGCGCTGCATGCCTGCGTCGTCGAGACCCTGACCGAAGCGGGCTGGGAGGTGGACGACTGCGACCTGAACGCCGAGGGGTTCCAGCCCGTGCTGACCGAGGCCGAGCGGCGCGGCTATCACGACGTCGGCGACAACATCGCCCCGGTCCGGGCCTACGTCGAGCGCCTGCGCGCCGCCGATGCGCTGGTGATGGTGTTCCCGGTCTGGAACTTCGGCTATCCCGCCATCCTGAAGGGCTTTCTCGACCGGGTGTTCCTGCCCGGCGTCAGCTTCCGGCTGGAGGACGGCAAGGTGAAACCGAACCTGACCCACATCCGGCGCCTCGCCGCGGTCACCACCTACGGCGGCACGCGGATGCGCGCGTTTCTTGCGGGCGACCCGCCGCGCCACTGCGTCAAGCGTGCGGTCTGGCATGTCTGCCGCCCGTTCAAGATGCGCTACCTCGCGCTCTACGACATGAACCGCGCGACCGATGCGCAGCGCGCCGCCTTCCTGAAGAAGGTCCGCACCGAAATGGCGGCGTTCTGACCCGATGCGCGCCCTCGTCGTCTATTGCCACCCGCGCCCCGACAGCTTCACAGCCGCCGTCCGCGACGTGGTGCTTGCCCGGCTGGCGCAGGCCGGGGCCGAGGTGCGGCTCTGCGATCTCTACGCGCGCGGCTTCGACCCGGTGATGACCGGGCCCGAGCACGCGGGCTACCTCGATGCCCCCGCCAACACCGCCGGGCTGGAACAGGACGTGGCCGATCTCAGGTGGGCCGACACGCTGATCTTCGTCTACCCGACCTGGTGGTACGGCCTGCCCGCGATGCTGAAGGGCTGGCTCGACCGGGCGCTCCTGCCCGAAGTCGCCTTCCTGATGCCCGACGCGGTGAATGCCACGATCCGGCCCGGCCTGACCCATATCGAGCGGCTCGGCGTCTTCACCACCTGCGGCGCGTCGCGCTGGCTGACCTTCCTCGTCGGCGCGCCCGGCAAGCGCACGCTCTTGCGCGGGGTCCGTTTCCTCTGCGCGAAGTCGTGCCGCACCGCCTTTGCCGCACATTACCTGATGGACAGTTCCACCGAGGCCAGCCGCGCCGCCCATCTCGCCCGCGTCGGACGGGCGATGGACAAGCTGACCCGCACCGCCCCCCAGACCCCGAAGGAGGCCCCCGCATGAGCCTGCCCCTGCTCGACTGGTCCCGCTTCACCGGCGGCGACAAGGCCGGCTTCGTCGCCGATCTCGGCCGCGCCGCCCGCGATCCCGGCTTTTTCCTGCTGACGAACCACGGCATCGACGACGCCCTCATCGCGCAGGTCTTCGACGAGGCCGGGGCCTTCTTTGCCCTGCCCCCGGAGGTGAAGGAGGGCTGGTCGATCTCGACCAACCCGCACAACCGGGGCTGGGCGTGGCTGGGCTCCGAGCGGCTGGACGACACCACCGGCCAGATCGACCAGAAGGAGGCCTTCAACATCGGCTTCGACCTCGCCCCCGACGACCCGCGCGTGCTGAACGGCGAGCCGTTCCGGGGCGTGAACCTCTGGCCGACCCTGCCGGGCTTCAAGCCGGTGATGCTGGCCTATTTCGACGCCGTGCACCGGCTGGGGATGGCGATGATGCGGGCGGTCGCGCTGGACCTCGGCCTGCCCGAGGACCGCTTCGACGCCGATCTCGACGAGCCGCTCGCCACGCTGCGCCTGCTGTCCTACCCGGCCGAGACGGGCGAGGAGGGCGCGATCGGCGCCGGGGCGCATACCGATTACGGTGCGCTGACCTTCCTGGTGACCGACGGCACGCCGGGGCTTCAGGTCCGCCCGCGCGGCCGCGACTGGATCGACGCGCCCGAGGTGCCCGGGGCCTTCATCGTCAACATCGGCGACTGCCTGATGCGCTGGACGAACGACGTCTACGTCTCGACCCCGCACCGGGTTCTGCCGCCGCCGCGCCCGCGCCGCTCGGTCGCGTTCTTCCTCGACCCGAACCCCGAGGCGGTGATCGCCGCCCTGCCCGGGACCGGCCCCGCAAAATACGCCGAGGTCACCGGGGCCGAGTACCTGCGCTCGCGGCTGGAGGCGACCTATGGCTAGGAAACTCGACTGGGCCGACTACCGCGCCCCGGACCTGAAGGTGGACCCGGCCCGCACCATCGCCATCCTGCCCACCGCGGCGATCGAGCAGCACGGGCCCCACCTGCCGGTCGGCGTCGACACGATGATCATGGAGGGGATGCTGGCCCGCCTGCGCGCGACCTGCCCCGAGGACCTCGACCTGCGCATCCTGCCGGTGCAGGCGGTCGGCAAGTCGAACGAGCATATCCACGCGCCGGGCACCCTGACCCTCGACGCGCCCACGGCGCTGGCGGCATGGCAGCAGATCGGCCTCAGCGTCGCGCGCGCAGGTGTGCGCAAGATCGTCATCGTGAACAGCCACGGCGGCAACCTCGACCTGATCTCGATCCTCGCGCGCGAGTTGCGGGTCCGGGCCGGGATGCTGGCGGTGAAATGCCAGTGGGGGAACTTCGGCAAGCCCGAGGGGATGTATTCCGCGCAGGAAGCCACCTACGGCATCCATGGCGGGGACCTCGAAACCTCGCTGATGCTGCACTTCCGGCCCGAGCTGGTGGACATGGCCGCCGCCCGCGACTTCCGCTCGGCCGCCGAGACCGCGCCGATCCCGCCCACGGGGCCGATCTCGCTGGGCTGGGTGTCGTCCGACCTGAACCCCGCAGGCGTGGTGGGCGAGGCGCATCTCGCCACCGCCGACAAGGGTGCGGCCACCTGCGCGCACCAGGTCGCGGGCTTCCTCGGGCTGCTGCGGCAGCTCGAAGCGCTGCCGCTCGACGGCATCAAGCCGACCCAGCCGGTGCTCTGATCCCGGCACGGAAAAGGCGCGCGGGGTCCCCCCCGCGCGCCCTCCTGTCCTGCAAGACGCGTCAGCCGACCAGAGC
>JAUHZL010000186.1 GCA_030425945.1 Alphaproteobacteria bacterium
AGTCAGTGCGAAGGGAAACTTTGGCAGGCATCGGAAACTCCTTTGCCGGCCATGGAATCAGAGCGCGGGCGAGCTGGGAACCTCAGAAATCCCTAATGAGTCAGAAGCCAGCCCCTTTGGTATCAGGCAGTCGGGGCCGAGGCACATCTTCTCGCCCCGCGCGGCGGGCCGGAAGGCGAGGGCGCGCCCGCCGTGCCACGCCTCGGTCACGCGCAGGCGCGGGTGGACCCCGTCGAAGCGCAGGGCCAGCCGCACGGCATGGACGACCTCTCCGCCATGCGCGACGATACTGGTGCGGGCGACGATGACGTGATGCGGCCCGTGCCGCACCGTCACCGGGTCCGACACCGCCCCGCTGAGGCCGCTGACCGCCCGCGCATCGGGCGGCAGCGCAGCGGGCGGGGAACAGGCGGCAAGCGCGGTGCTGAGCATGAGGGCCATTCCGGACAGGCGAAGGAACATGCCCCAGCCTGCCTGGCAACCGTGACCGAAGGGTTAACGCCCCCGGTCGGCCACCCTCAGACCATCATCTCCTTCGTCGCCGACAGCGTCAGGTCGGGATAGTCGCGCACGACGCGGTCGATGTCCCATTGCAGGCGGGTCAGGAAGACCGGGTCGCCGTCGTTGTCATAGGCGATGTGCTGCTTGTTGACGTTCACCAGCTTCTCGAGCGCGGCCTTCGGGCCGGTGATCCAGCGGGCCGAGGTAAACTGCGACGGCTCGAAGCGCACCGGCAGGCCGTATTCCTGCTCGATCCGGCTGGCGAGGACCTCGAACTGCAGCGCGCCGACCACGCCGACGATGAAGCCCGAGCCCATCATCGGCTTGAAGACCTTCGCGGCGCCTTCCTCGGCGAACTGCATCAGGGCCTTTTCCATGTGCTTGGCCTTCATCGGGTCGCCCGCCCGGCAGCTTTGCAGCAATTCGGGCGCGAAGGACGGGATACCGGTGATGCGCAGGGTCTCGCCCTCGGTCAGCGCGTCGCCGATGCGCAACTGGCCGTGGTTGGGGATGCCGATGATGTCACCGGCCCAGGCCTCCTCGGCCAGTTCGCGGTCGGCGGCGAGGAACATCACCGGGTTGGAAATCGCCATCTGCTTCTTGGCGCGGACATGCGTCAGTTTCATGCCGCGTTCGAAATGCCCCGAGCAGAGCCGCACGAAGGCCACCCGGTCGCGGTGCTTGGGGTCCATGTTGGCCTGCACCTTGAAGACGAAGCCGGTGACCTTGCCCTCGTCGGGCGCGATCTGGCGCGGCTCGGCGGCCTGTGGCTGCGGCTCGGGACCATACGTGGCGATGCCGTCCATCAGTTCCTTGACGCCGAACGAGTTGATCGCGCTGCCGAACCAGATCGGGGTCATGTGCCCTTCGAGAACCGCCGCCGGGTCGAGCGCGGGCAGGAGCTCGCGCGCCATCTCGACATCCTCGCGCAGCTTCTCCAGCAGGTGCGCGGGCACGTGCTGGGCCAGCTTCGGGTCGTCGAGCCCCTCGATGGCGATGCTCTCGGCGACCTTGTTGCGGTCCTTGCGGTCCATCAGCTCCAGCCGGTCGCGCAGCAGGTCGTAGCAGCCGAGGAACTCGGACCCCATGCCGATCGGCCAGCTTGCCGGGGTGACATGGATGGCCAGCGTTTCCTGGATCTCGTCGATGATCTCGAAGGTGTCGCGGCTCTCGCGGTCCATCTTGTTGCAGAAGGTCAGGATCGGCAGGTCGCGCATCCGGCAGACCTCGAACAGCTTCTGCGTCTGGCTCTCGACGCCCTTCGCGCCGTCGATCACCATCACCGCCGCATCGACCGCGGTCAGGGTGCGGTAGGTGTCCTCGGAAAAGTCCGAGTGGCCGGGTGTGTCCACGAGGTTGTAGCGATACTGGCGATAGTCGAAGGACATCGCCGAGGCCGAGACCGAGATGCCCCGGTCCTGTTCCATCTTCATGAAGTCGGAGCGCGTGCGCCGGGCCTCGCCCTTGGCACGGACCTGGCCCGCCATCTGGATCGCGCCCCCGTAGAGCAGGAACTTTTCCGTCAGCGTCGTCTTGCCCGCGTCCGGGTGGCTGATGATGGCAAAGGTCCGGCGCCGGGCGATCTCCGGCGGCAGGGCGGGGCGGTTCGGGCGGGCGGCATCGAGCATGGCCGCGGATATAGAGAGGGACCCGCCGCCGCGCAATCGGGCTTGGCCGCGCGGGCAGGGGGTGGGACACCGGCCGGGGTTTGACAGGGAGGACACGCATCCCCGGCCGGTGTGCACCGCAGACCGCTACCCCCGGGAGGGAGGGGCGATCAGCAGGTCGGTGGGCGGGTCGCGCATCATGTCGTTGGCGAAACTGCCCAGAAGCCACGGCACCGGCAGCGCCCGGCCATGCGCGCCGAGGGCGATCAGGTCGGGATGCAGCTTGTCCATCGCGCCGCGCAGGACGGCGTGGATCGACCCCTCGCCGATCTCGACGCTGAGGCCCGGCAGGTCGGCATGGCTGTCGAGAAAGGCGTCGCGGCTGGTGCGCGCCTCGGCGAGGAAGGGCTCGGCCGAGACGATCGGCGGGATCTCCCCGGCGATGCCCAGCGCGGCGACCATCGTCTGGTAGGGGATATGCACCGCGTGAACGCCGTGCAGCGCCGCCTCCGGGGCCAGCCGGTGGGCCAGCCGCAGCGCGCGGCCCGACGCCGGGGCGAAATCGAGCGCCGCCAGCACGGTGCCGTAGGGCGCGGGCGAGGCCGTCCGCACGATCAACACCGGGCAATCGGCCAGCTTCACGAGGCGTTCCATCGTGGTTTCGCGCAGCAGGTCCATGAAGGGCCGGTGCCGGTGCAGGCCGACCACCAGTAGGTCGATGCCATGCGCCCCGATCGCCTGCGCGAGCGCGGTATCGGGCGTGCCGCAGAGCACCGTCACGGACCAGTCGAGCGTTTCCGCCCCGGGCTGCGCGGCGGCGGCCTTTTCCAGCCGCACGCGGGTGCCTTCGGCCATGGTTTCCTGCATGTCTTCGGGCAGGTGGTCGTCGACGACGCTGAAGATCATCAGCCGGGCGCCCTGCGCCGCGGCCAGGCGGAAGGCGCGGTCGAAGGCGCGGTCGCCGCGCTCGGACAGGTCGGTAGCAATGGCGATGGTGCGGAAGGTGTCGGGCACGTCAGGTCTCCGGGGTCGTCTCTGACCGGAGCCTAGGTCGCCGCTGAAAAGATGTATTTGATCAGGATCAAACTGCCTGCGCGGTGCCCGAGGCAGGCCGGGCCGGGCCCGGGCGCACTGGGCGCAGGTCGGGCGGCACGCTGGCGGGATGCGGCGTGTGCGCGAGGTCGGGCGCGGCGGCCTCGACCAGCGCGCGCAGGTGCGGCGCGAGGCCGGCCCGGCTGGCCCCGGTCAGCAGGAAGCTCTCGCAGGGGATGCCCTCGGCGTAGATCACGTCATGCCGGTCGAGCAGGACATGGAACACCTCGATCCGGCCGCCCGGATCGGCGGTGATCGTCAGCCCGTTCACCAGCTTGCGCGCCGGTTCCATCCGGTCGGGCGCGTGCGGGTCGATCTCGGACCGGCGGCCGGGCACGAAGAGCCGGTGATCGGCGGTCACCACCAGTTCCGTCTCGTTGTTGAAGGCCTCGGCCCGGATCACGACGCGGGTGGCGCGCCCGATGGCGGGCACGCTGTCGGCGAGCAGGGCCAGCACCGGCGCGGCGCGGCCGTCGCGGGTCAGCAGGCGGGTCCCGGGGGACAGGTCCTCGATCGGGACGAGGTGCCCCTCGGCGGTGGTCAGCCGGGTGCCGCGCGCGAAGGCAAGGCAGGTCGGATCGGCCAGCGGAAGCGGGGCAGGCGTTGTGTCGAGCGCGATCAGGGTCTGCGCGGCGAAGAGGTCCACCTCGCCCAGCGGCAGGACATAGGTTTCGCCCTCTATCAGCAGGCTGCGCATCCGGGCGGTCGCCCCGGTTCCGGTCATCACGGTCAGCGTCGGTCCGGGCGTCACGGTGCGGCCCGGCTCCATCCCCGGGGGCGCGACCACGCGGTAGGTGCCGGTTTCGGGGCCCGGTTCCAGTTCGAGGCGGATCGGGTCGGCCTTCGGGTCGAGGCGGTAGCTGTCCCCGAGGCAGAGCGTCTCGGCCACCGCCAGCGCCTCGCCATGGTTGACGCCCGCGACGCAGCGGAAGGCCTGCGCGTCGTAGACGGTCAGCACGTGACGGGCTGGTACCGGGGCGTCCTCGAAGGGCATCGAAACGGGTCCTCGCACTCTGTCTCCGGACCGCACCCGCGGCATGGTCCGGTCCTTCCAAATCCCCGGGCACCAGCCTAGCAGGCCCCGCGAACAGTCCCAAAGCTACGCCCCGATTCCGGCAGCATTGTCTTTCCCATTGGGACAATTCATGGCGACAGGCGCGCAATGTCACCGCGAACGCCTGTCCCCGCGCCCGCACGGGCCGGCCGCTTCTGCCGCCAAGTCCTTGTATGACAGCCGATTCGGCATGGCAGAGGGCGGACCGGGGTGCTAATCGGGGCGAAACCAAGGCAACAAGGGAGAGCTTTCATGGATCTCGGTATTCGCGGCAAACGGGCGCTGGTCTGCGCCTCGTCCAAGGGCCTCGGCAAGGGCTGCGCGCTGAAACTGGCCGAAGCCGGTGTCGATCTGGTCCTGAACGCGCGCGGCGCCGAGGCGCTGGAGGCGACCGCCGCCGAGCTGCGCGCGCACGGCGTGTCGGTGACCGCCGTGGCCGCCGACATCACCAGCCCGGAGGGCCGGGCGCAGGTGCTGGAGGCCGCGGGCGAGATTGACATCCTCGTCACCAACGCGGGCGGCCCGCCCCCCGGCCTGTGGTCGGACTGGAGCCGCGACGACTTCATCAAGGCGCTCGACGGCAACATGCTGACCCCGATTGCGCTGATGCAGGCGGCGCTGCCGGGCATGATGGCGCGCGGCTGGGGCCGGATCGTCAACATCACCAGCCAGTCGGTGAAGGCGCCGATCCCGGCGCTGGGCCTGTCGAACTCGGCGCGTGCCGGTCTGACCGGCTTCGTCGCCGGCACCGCGCGGCAGGTCGCCGGATCCGGCGTCACGATCAACAACCTGCTGCCGGGCATCCATGCCACCGACCGGGCGGTCTCGCTCGACGGCGGCGTGGCCAAGGCGCAGGGCATCTCGGTCGAGGAGGCCAAGGCCAACCGCTGCAAGACCATTCCCGCCGGGCGCTACGGCACCGCCGAAGAGTTCGGGGCGGCCTGCGCGTTCCTCTGCTCGCAGCACGCGGGCTTCATCGTCGGCCAGAACCTCCTGCTCGACGGCGGCGGCGTGAACACCACGCTCTGAGGCCGCGCCGGCGACCGGTCCCGGGGGCGCTGCCCCCGGACCCCCGGAGTATTTCTCCCAAGAAGAAGAGGCTCAGCGCGCCGGGAAGACGTAGCAGCGGTCGCGCCGGATCGACAGCCACAGCGCCATGCCGGGCTTCGGCAGGAAGACGGCGGGCACCGTCGCCTTGAGCACCGAGCCGTCGGCGTCCATGCGGAACTCGACCAGGCTTTCGCGGCCCATGAAGCGCGCGCGCTGCACGACGCCGCGCGCGGGCGTGCCGTCGGTGGGCGTTGGGCGCGGGCCCTTGCCGCCGCGGTCGAAGTCGATGCGGATGTGCTGTGGGCGGATGATGATCTCGACCGGCTGGCCGTCCGGCACGCCGGGGGCGAGGAACTGGCCGAACGGCGTCTCGGTCAGGGCGCCGCGCACGACGCCGCGCACCACGTTGATCTCGCTGAAGAAGGCGGCGGCCGCCTTGTCCACCGGGGCGTTGTAGACGTTGTAGGGCGCGCCCTGCTGGACGATCCGGCCGCCGCGCATCAGGGCGATCTGGTCGGCCATGCGCATCGCCTCGTCGGGCTCGTGGGTGACGAGCAGGACCGCCGTGCCCTCGTCCTTGAGCACCGCGAGGGTCTCGTCCCGGATGCCGTCGCGCAGGCGGTTGTCGAGGCCGGAGAACGGCTCGTCCATCAGCATGATCTTCGGGCGCGGCGCCACGGCCCGGGCGAGCGCGACGCGCTGCTGCTCGCCGCCCGACAGCATGTGGGGGTACTTCGACTGGTAGCCGGCCAGGCCGACCCGCTCGAGCAGTTCGGCCACGCGGGCCTTCTTCGCCGCCTTGTCGCCGGTCAGCCCGAAGCCCACGTTGCCCTCGACCGTCAGGTGCGGGAAGAGCGCGAAGT
>JAUHZL010000187.1 GCA_030425945.1 Alphaproteobacteria bacterium
ACGGCTGGCCGGAGCGTTCCTCGACCGGTTGACCGACCACGTCAACATCCTCGAGATGAACGGCGAAAGCTATCGCCTCGCGCAGGGTCGCGCGCGCAAGACCGGCGACAACACCTGATCCAAAGCAGCACACTTGGACCTGACGGTCCAAGGCGGCCATCACCCGCGTCCCGTGCAAACCCAAATTGGCCGAATTTTGCGCCGCCCTGTGGCCCAATTTTCCGCCGCCGTTGACACCGGTGTCCGGGGTCCAGCCCCTCGTCGGATCGCAGGCTCCGAACCCGCTCGGGGCAGGGGCGCTGCCAGGCGAACGAGGCGGCCGAATCGGTTTCCGAGCGCCACCCTGCGGCAGAGACGCGGCGGGCCGACCCCTGACAGATCGCGGCATTACGTCGCATTACGACGATGCAACCCACTGCGAAGCCCCCCCCCGAAAGCGGTCGCCAAGCGCCTGACTGCAAACAGGAATTGTAGTTGGTCCCTCGAAGAGACCCCAGTGTTTTCACAGACTTGCCGGCGCCCAACCCAAAGGTGGCGATTGTTACGCTGCGTGAAATGGAGGAGCCTGTCTGACGTGCATTACACCGCGAGAGGCCTCCATGCAGTACATCGACAACCCGAACAGCGGTCGTCACATGATTTTGAGCCCAGAGCTCGCCGTCATGTCTGGCGCGATTCGCACGGACAGCGTGGACGATCTCCGCCGCTTCGAGCGGGCGTTCCCTTTCGACCCGCGCGTCGTGGTGGCGGTGTCGAAGGAGGTGCTCGACAGCCACGGCATCCAAGGCAGGCGCGATCCGTCCTTCGCCCGCGCGGTCCTCTCGCCGAAGGAGAAGACGGACATAGTCTTCAAGACGCTTCTGCCAAAGGTCTATCTGCCCGCGGCAGCGCCGGGCTGGACAGCGAGCATGTATTTCGACATCACCGGTGCCGGCGACTACACGGTGAACGTGGGCGCAGGCGGCGTGAGTGTGTACGAGGGCAAGCAGGGCGAGCCCGACGCGACCGTGACAACCGACGCGACCACCTTCGCTGCGGTAATGCGCTTCGAGGCGCTTGACGACGCCAACCAGATGAACGGCGTCAACGTCATAGACGACGAGGGCAAGAGCGAGGAACTGTCCGACGAGAGCCTCGAGCTCGTCGCTGGCGGCAAGGGCGGCTCGGTCTGCGGCGCCGAGGGTTGCGGCGGCGACGCCTGCTCGGGCGCGGCGACCGGAGCGGGCGGCTGCGGAGGCGCGGCCTGCGCCGGCGCTGCTACCGGGGTCGGCGCCTGCGGGGGCGCGGCCTGCGCGGTCGACGTCTGCGGCGCAGCCGCCTGCGGCGGCGCGGCCTGCGGGGGCGCGGCCTGCGGGGGCGACGCCTGCGGAGCGGCGGGCTGCGGGGGCGCGGCCTGCGGGGGCGCGGCCTGCGGGGGCGCGGCCTGCGCCGGCGCGGCCTGCGCTGCGGACGCCTGCGGCGGCGACGCTTGCGCCGGTGCGGCCTGCGCCGCGGCGGCATCAGTCGGCGGCGCCTGCGCCGGCAACGCCTGCGGCGCCGACGTGGCCCCCGGGCCAGATCTCGGCCCCTGCGCCGTCAACGTGATCCCCGTGATCCCTTTCATCTGACGCCACCACAAGACGCGACTTCGAACCGGCGCGGCGTTCTTCGCCGCGCCAACCGTATGTGTTTAACTGAAGAACTATATGTGGCGGTTCGTCGCGAGTTTTTCAGCTGAACTCTTTTCCTTCGTGATAAATCGTGCCAAGCTCAATTGAGTGTTTTATGGATCCGGGTAGGGCCAATGGGGGACGGCGCGCAATTTCATCGCGAGCGCTGGGCGGCTGATCGATCAGCTTGTGACCCCGTTCTCGGCGTCACTGCCCTCGTCTCGATGCCGTTCGGCTCGGTACTGCAGCCCTCCATGGCGATCGGCCAAATCCAGGCGCAGCTGATCGAGGCTGGCCAGAACGCCTTCAGCATGTATCTGAACGTCGAGTTCGCGGCGCGCTTCGGCTTACTCGCCTATGAGATGATAGCCAAGCGCCGCGGCGTCGACGTCCAGCTCGGAGAATGGCTGTTCGCCGCTGAAGCGTGGGACCAGCCGACGGCGCTCGACGAGGCCGCCTTCCTCGAGATCGCAGAGACCGAGACCGAGGCGCTGCGCGAATTCGTCGGCGACCCGATCCCCCGCATTCTCGATATCCGCCGGACTTTCGTGCCCCAGTTTCTCGAAATGGCGACCGATGCGCTTTGCCGGATCGACGACCTGAAGGTTGTCGGCTTCTCCTGCCTGTTCTTCCAGACCCTGCCTTCGATCGCACTCGCCCGCCGCATCCGCGAGCGGCGCCCCGAGGTGAAGATCGTGTTCGGCGGGCCGTCGATGCATGAGGCGATGGGCCGCGAATACATGCGCGCCCTGCCCTTCATCGACGCGATGTCGATCGGCGAGGCTGACCGCGACGGGCCGGCGCTGTTCCGCGCTCTGGCCGAAGGCCGTGCGCCGGCCGATCTCGGCGACGTGCTCTGGCGGGCCGTGCCCGGCGGCGCGATTCGCGAGGGCGCTCCGTCGGCGCCGGCGGACGCCGCGCTGCTCGACCGGCTGCCGATCCCTGACTACGAGAACTACTTCCGCGCCATGGACCGTGCCGGCTTCCTCGCCGACCCCTCCGTCGCCGACCGCATCTTCGTGCCCTACGAGACCTCGCGCGGCTGCTGGTGGGGCCAGAAGAAGCACTGCACCTTCTGCGGCCTGAACCCGCTTGGCATGAACTACCGCGCGAAAAGCCCGGAGCGCGCCGTCGAGATCATCGAAAGCACGGTCGAGCGCTGGGGCGTGCCGCGGCTGCTCGCCGTGGACAACATTCTTCCTCAAAACTACTACGACGAGGTGCTGCCGGTCCTGCGCGAAGGGCCCTACAGCGGGCAACTGGAGATCTGGTACGAGATCAAGACCAACGTCGCCCGCGACAAGATTAAGTTGCTAGCGGAGGCCGGCGTCACCCTGATTGTCCCCGGCATCGAGAACCTCTCGACCAACATTCTCCGCGCGATCGACAAGGGCGTGACGGCACTCCACAACGTCTACGCGCTGAAGCTCTTCGCGGAGTACGGGATCATGCCCGGCTGGGGTATGCTGATGCGCATCCCCGGCGAGCGCGCCGAGGACTACACGGATATGGCCGCGCTCATCCCGAAGCTGATGCATCTGCATCCGCCCTTCAGCGGCCCGCGGCTTGTGGAGCTCCATCGCTTCAGCCCCTATCACTTCCGCGCCGAGGAGTTCGTCGACAGCTTCACGCCGCAGGCCTGGTATCGAGGCCTTTTCCCGGATGGCGCGGTCGATCTCGACAAGGTCGCCTACTACTTCGACGCAGAGTGGCGGAACGTGACGACAGAAACCGCCCGCGCGCCCCTCGTCGCCGCGATCTGGCACTGGATCGACGCTTGGCGCGAGCGCCCGCGCGTGCCGAAGCTCGAGGCGCGCGACATCGAGGGCGGCAGGATCGAGATTCTTGACACCCGCAGGACGCGCTCGGCCGCCTGGCGTCTCGACGCTGAGGAGGCGGCGGTCTACCGGCTGATGGACGACCCGCTGCCCCGCGCCCGGTTCGGCCCAGCGGCGGCCGAAGCAGGGGTCGCGCCCGAGCGCGCCGAGGCGCTGGCGCGCGACTATCTGGAGGCCGGGCTCGCCATAGATCTCGACGGCAAGTTGCTCTCCCTCGCCCTGCCGCCCACTGCACACGAGCCGAGCCTCGCCTACCGGCGCAGCGTGTTCTCGCGCGTCGGGCAGAAGGAGCAGCTTGAGGCGGCCAAGGCCGCCCGCGTCGCGCAACTCACGGCCGCCGCCGCGGTCTGACCTAGGAGCCGCGCGCCATGTTCCGCCGGAAGATCCTTGAGCGGCAGTCCGAGCCCGATGCCCTCGACCAGCTGCTCGTGGTCGTCACGCCGAGATCGGTTCTGGCAGTGCTGGCGCTAGCGGGTGTGCTGGCTGTCGCGCTGATATGGAGCGTGACGGCGCGTATCCCGGTGAAGGTGGACGGACAGGGGATCCTAATGCGGCCGGGCTTCGTGACCCAACTGCAAGCCTCGGCCGAGGGGCGGATCACCAACATCCTCATCGCGCCGGGTGACCGGATCGCCGCGGGCGAGGCCGTGGCCGCGCTCTCGCAGCCCGCCATCGAACGCGAGCTGGACCGGCTGAACGCCCAGTTCGACATCCGCCGCGCCTACGCCAATCGCCAGATCGCGCTGGCCACGCGGGCCCGCGAGCTCGAGAAGGCGTTCTCAGACGAGCGCCGCGGTGAGATCGAGGAGCAGCTCGCCTCGCTTGAGGACCTTCGGCGCACCTCGGTCGACCAACGCGAGATCGCGCTGGCCGACCGGCGGGACAAGCTCGCGAGGATCGAGGGACTGTTGGAGCGCCAGCGCGGCCAGCAGCAGGAGCGCATGGACGGCGTCGCGAGCCTCGCCGAGCGCGGGCTCGTCAACAACGGCGCGCTCCTCAGCGCTCTGGCTGCCGTCACCTCCTCGGCCATCGAGGCGGCTCGCGTCGAGCTTCAGATCAGCGAGACGCGACTCTCCGAGATCAGCGCCGTCGAGGAGGAGCTCCAGCTGATCCGGGAGATACAGAATGCCCGCGCCGAGCTGACGCGGATCGACATTGAGGAGCAGCAGTCTGAGCGCGGCTTCCAGAGCCTGATCCGCGCCGAGCAGGAGACAGTCGAAGAGATCGCTGCGCAGATCCGCAGCGCCCGACAGGAGCTTGCGAGCGCCCGTAGGATCACGAGCCCGTTCGACGCCGTGGTGCTTGAGCGGCTGGCCGACGAGAGCGAGTTGATCGGCGTCGGCGGCCCCGTAGCGATGGTCCGGCTGATCCCGCAGCGCCCGTTCCTGCGCGTGTCGCTCTCGCCAGACGCGGAGCAGGGCGCGTTCCGCATCGCGCTCAACGGCGCCCCCTCCGACCCGCTGCCCACCGACGCGACCGGCTCGCAGGTCGCTGCGGCGCTCGCGGCGATGCCGGCACTCGACGGCTGGGAGGTGGTGGGCGACGGCCGCCTCGACGCCGGTCCCGTGGACATCCGCTTCGTCGCCGGACCGGAGGGCGTCGCGGCGCCGGAACTCGACGTGGAGATGCGCGACCGCGACCTCTGGACGGTGGACGAACGGCCGGCGACAGGGTCGGCGCGCATCCTCGGCGTCCATGCGCCGGACCGCCCGCTGGTCCATGTCGGCTTCTTCCCGATTGGCCTCGCCAAGCAGATCGCCCCAAGCCTCGAGATCCGCATCGACCCCTCCAGCGTCGACCGCGAGCGCTTCGGATCGCTGGTCGGGACAGTGACGAGCGTCTCGGAGTTCGCGATCACCGAGGAGGGGTTGATGCAGGTCGTCGGCAACAGCCAGATCGCGCAGTCGCTCGTCGGCCCCGGCGGCGGGGTCATCATGATCGAGGCCGCGCTCAACCCCGACCCCGACGACCCGAGCGGCTTCGAATGGACCTCCAGGAGCCCCGACTTTGCAGTCACCGAGGGCACCACGACCACAGCGCACGTCGTGACGGAGGATCGCTTGCCGATCTCCTTCTTGATCCCGCTTCTGCGGCGCTGGCTGCTCGGCGAGAGGGCGACGCCGGCGACCGCCGTCGAGGCGGCGCAGAGACCCGCCCAATGACCGCCACGACCGCCGACGCTTCTTCCCCGCTCGCCCCTTCGGACGCGAAGGCCAAGCCCGCCTATCCGAAGCGCGCGGCGCGGGTGAAGACGCCCTTCATCCAGCAGCTTGAAGCGGCGGAGTGCGGCGCGGCGGCGCTCGGCGCGATGCTCGCCCATCACGGACGCTGGGTCCCGCTGGCGGAGCTGCGGCGGCAATGCGGCGTCTCCCGGGACGGCTCGAAGGCGGCGAACGTGCTCCGCGCGGCGCGGCGCTACGGCATGGTCGCGAAGGGATACTCCAAGGGCGTTGAGAGCGTTAAAGGCGTGAATCTGCCCTTCGTCGTGTTCTGGGAGTTCAACCACTTCCTCGTGGTTGAGGGCTGGAACACCACGCATGTGATGCTGAACGACCCCGCGGTCGGGCATCGCAGCGTCACTTGGCGCCAGTTCGACGAGGGCTTCACCGGCGTCGCGCTTGTGATGACGCCCGGACCGGAGTTCGAGAAGGGCGGCGCGCGCCCCGCCGTC
>JAUHZL010000188.1 GCA_030425945.1 Alphaproteobacteria bacterium
CCGGGGCGGCGGCGGTGCTCTTCGGGGATTTCGAGGCGGGCTACACCATCGCCGAGCGTCCCGACATCCGCATCCTGCGCGATCCCTACTCGGCCAAGCCGCATGTGCTGTTCTACGCCAGCAAGCGCGTCGGCGGCGACGTCAGCGATTTCGCGGCGATCAAGATCCTGAAGTTCGCGGCGGCCTGAGGGGCGGTCGCGGGCTGACGGCGGGCCGGGCCTGACGGTCCGGTCCGGGGCGCGCGCGGGGGCGGTCGTGTCTAGCTGTTCCCTCCGTTCGAGCGGGGTCGTCCCGCGCGCGCGCCCTTTGCGGATTTCCAAGGAGACAGGTCGATGCTGAGCGAATTGAGCCCGCTGGCGGGCGCGGTGCTGCCGCTGGCGGCGTTCCGGGATCATTTGCGGCTGGGGACGGGGTTCGGCACCGAGACGGTGCAGGACGGGGTGCTGGAGGGGTGCCTGCGTGCGAGCCTGGCGCTGATCGAGCGGCGGCTGGGCGTGATCGTGCTGCGGCGCGGGTTCCGGGTGAGCCGGGGCGGCCTGCGCGACCGGGCCGAGATCGTGCTGCCGGTGGCGCCGGTGGTCAGTGTCGAGGCGGTGCGGCTGGTCGACAGCGCCGAGGCCGCGGTGCCGCTGACCGGCTGGGGGCTGGCCCCCGACGGGCGGCGGCTGGTGGCGCGGGGGCTCTTCCCGGTGGTGCCGCCGGGCGGGCGGATCGAGATCGACCTGACGGCGGGGCACGGCACGGACTGGGCGGGGGTCCCGGCGGACCTGGCGGCGGCGGTGCTGATGCAGGCGGCGGGGCTCTACGAGGGGCGCGACGGGTCGGCGGGCGTGCTGCCGGGGGTCGAGGCGCTGCTGGCGCCGTGGCGCCCGGTGCGGCTGGGGGCGGCGCCATGAGCCTGGGGTTGGGGCTGAACCGGCCCCTCGTGCTGGAGACGCCGGTCGAGACCGGCGACGGCGCGGGCGGGCTGGCGGTGACCTGGGTCGGGCTGGGCACGCTCTGGGCGGCGGTGAAGGCGCGCACCGGCCGGGCGGTGACGCGCGGCGGCGGCGAGGCGGCGCGGCTGGCGCTGGAGATCGTGGTGCGCGGGGCGCCGGAGGGCGCGCCGGACCGGCCGCGCCCGGGCCAGCGGTTCCGCGAGGGCACGCGGCTCTACCGGATCGTGGCGGTGGCGGAGCGCGACGCGGCGGGGCGCACGCTGAGCTGCACCGCGATCGAGGAGCGCCCGGCGTGAGGTCGGGGCGGACCAGGGGGCAAGGCCGATGGACATGAGCGGACTGGCAGACTTGCAGGGCGCGGTCTTCGCGCGGTTGCAGGCGGATGCGGGGGTGCAGGCGCTGTTGCCGGGGGCGGTGCATGACGCGCTGCCCTCGGGGGCGCTGCCGGAGACCTACGCGGTGATCGGGCCGGAGCGGCTGCGGATCGCGGCGGACGCGGGCGGCGCGGTGGCGCGCAGCGACCTGACGATCCGGGTGCATTCGACGGCGGCGGGCTTCGCGCAGGCCAAGGGCGCGGCGGTGGCGATCGCGGAGGCGCTGGCGGGGGCGGAGATCGACCTCGGCGGCGGCGTGACGGCGGCGCTGGGGCTGCGCTGGATCCGGGCGGAACGGACGCCGGACGGCGCGGCGCGGCGGGTGGATGTGACGGTGCGGGCCCTCGTGGGCCTGTAACCGGACCGGACGATTTCTGGCAGAAAAGGAGAACCGGGATGGCGGTTCAGAAAGGCAAGGACCTGCTCCTGAAGCTCGACCTGTCGGGCGCGGGGCAGTTCGAGACCGTGGCGGGCCTGCGCGCGACCCGGATCAGTTTCAACGCGGAGACGGTGGACGTGACCTCGCTGGAGTCGGCGGGGGGCTGGCGCGAGTTGCTGGCGGGCGCGGGCGTCAAGTCGGCGGCGATCTCGGGGGCGGGGGTGTTCCGCGACGAGAGCACCGACGAGCGCGCGCGGCAGATCTTCTTCGACGGGGCGACGCCGGAGTTCCAGGTCATCATCCCGGATTTCGGGATCGTGCAGGGGCGGTTCCTGATCACCTCGATCGAGTACGCGGGCAGCCATGACGGCGAGGCCACCTACGAGCTGGCGCTGGCCTCGGCGGGCGCGCTGGCCTTCAACCCGCTGTGACGAGGGGCGGGGGCGATGGCGAACCCGTGGCGCGGCGAGGTGGCGCTGGTGGTCGATGGCGAGCGGCGCGCGATGCGGCTGACGCTGGGGGCGCTGGCGGAGCTGGAGGCGGCGCTGGAGGCCGAGAGCCTGATCGCGCTGGTCGAGCGGTTCGAGGGCGGCCGGGCGCGGGCGGCGGACGTGCTGGCGCTGCTGGCGGCGGGGCTGCGCGGCGGCGGCTGGGAGGGCGATGCCGCCCGGCTGGCCGGGGCCGAGATCGCGGGCGGGCCGGTGGCGGCGGCGCGGGCGGCTGCGGCGCTGCTGGCGGCGGCCTTTACCGTGCCGGAGTGAGGGCATGGCGGGGGCAGGCGGGCTCGACTGGCCGGGGCTGATGCGGCTGGGACTGCTGGGGCTGCGGCTGGAGCCGCGCGTCTTCTGGGACCTGACCCCGGCCGAGCTGCTGGTGATGACCGGACAGGCCGCGCGCGAGGCCCCGATGGGGCGTGCGCGGCTGGCTGCCCTCGCGGCGGCGTTTCCTGACACGGGGGAGAGGACATGAGCGAGTTCGAGGACGGGCTGTCGGGTCTGGGCGCGGGGCTCGACGAGGCGGCGCGGATGACGGCGGCCTTCGATGCCGAGCTGGGGCGGATGCGCGAGCAGATGCTCTATACCGGGCGCGAGGTGGGCACGTTGTCGGCGCGGATCGGCAGCGGGCTGAAGGGCGCGTTCGACGCGGTGCTGCTCGATGGCGCGAGCCTGTCGGATGCGCTGCGGCAGGTTGCGCTGTCGATGGCGGATGCCGCCTACGACGTGGCGCTGCGCCCGGTGCAGACCGCGCTGGGCTCGACGATTGCCAACGGGATCAACGGGTTGATGGGTGCAGTTCTGCCGTTCGCGCAGGGCGGGGCCTTTGCGCAGGGGCGGGTGATGCCCTTCGCCAAGGGCGGCGTGGTCACCGCGCCCACGACCTTTCCGATGCGCGGGGCGACCGGGCTGATGGGCGAGGCGGGACCGGAGGCGATCCTGCCGCTGGCGCGCGGCGCGGACGGGCGGCTGGGGGTGCAGGCGGGCGGCGGCGGCGGGCGGCCGGTGTCGGTGGTGATGCATATCCAGACGCCCGATGCCGAGGGGTTCCGCCGCTCGCGCAGCCAGATCGCCGCCGAGATGAGCCGGGCGCTGGCGCGCGGGGCGCGCAACCGCTGAGTTTTCCGATCCTGACGTTCTGGGGGACGCGATGTTTCACGAGATCCGGTTTCCGGCCAACCTGAGCTTCGGGTCGGTCGGCGGGCCCGAGCGGCGCACCGAGGTGGTGACGCTGGCCAACGGGCACGAGGCCCGCAATACGCCCTGGGCCCATGCGCGGCGGCGCTACGATGCGGGGCTGGGGCTCAGGAGCCTCGACGACATTGCCGATCTGGTGGCGTTCTTCGAGGCGCGGCGCGGGCAGTTGCACGGGTTCCGCTGGAAGGACTGGTCCGACTACAAGTCCTGCGCGCCGTCGCGGGAGGTGGCCTTCGACGACCAGGAGATCGGGACCGGGGACGGGGCGACCGCGGGGTTCGCGCTGGGCAAGCGCTACGGCTCCGGCGAGGGGGCGTACCTGCGCCCGATCGTGAAGCCGGTGGCGGGCAGCGTGCGGGTGGGCGTGAACGGCGTGCCGCTGGTCGAGACTCTGCACTGGACGGTCGATTGCGCGACGGGCGTCGTGACCTTCGCGGACCCGCCGGGGCCCGGGGCGCGGGTGACGGCGGGCTTCGAGTTCGACGTGCCGGTGCGGTTCGACACCGACCGGGTGCAGGTGTCGGTGGCCTCGTTCCAGGCCGGCGACATGCCGAACGTGCCGGTGATCGAGGTGCGGGCATGAGCGCGCTGTCGGCAGAAGCGGCGGCGCTTCAGGCGGCGCTGGAGGCCGGCGTCACGACCATCGCGCGGGCGTGGTCGGTGGCGCGGCGCGACGGGGTGGTGCTGGGCTTTACCGACCACGACGCGGCGCTGTCCTTCGCGGGCGTTCATTTCGCGGCGGACGGCGGGATGACGGCGCAGGCGGTGCAGGCCGGGAACGGGCTGGCGGTCGACAACTCGGAGGCGCTGGGCGTGCTGAGCCACGACGCGATCCGGGCCGAGGATCTGCGGGCGGGGCGCTACGACGGGGCGGAGGTGACGCTCTGGGAGGTGAACTGGGCCGATCCGGCGGCGCGGCGCATCCTGTTCCGCGGCACGCTGGGCGAGATCACCGAGGCGGGGGCGGCGTTCCGGGCCGAGCTGCGCGGCACGGCGGAGGCGCTGGGCCAGCCGGTGGGCCGGGTCTTCCAGCGCGACTGTGCGGCGGTGCTGGGGGACGCGGCCTGCGGGGTGGACCTGGGCGCGCCGGGCTACCGGGTCGAAGCGGTCGTGGTCGCGGCCGAGGAGGACCGGGTGCTGCGGTTCGCCCCGGTCGCGGGGGTGGCGGCGGGCTGGTTCACGCGCGGCCGGGTCGAGGTGCTGGACGGCGCGGCGGCGGGGCTCTCGGGGCATGTGAAGGCGGACCGGACGGTGGGGGCGGCGCGGGTCGTGGAACTGTGGCAGGGCCTGCGCGCGCCGGTGGCGGCGGGCGACCGGGTGCGGCTGGTGGCGGGCTGCGACAAGCGGGCGGCGACCTGCAAGGCGAAATTCCAGAATTTCAGCAACTTCCGCGGCTTTCCGCATCTTCCGTCCGAGGACTGGCTGATGAGCTATCCGGCGGCGGGCGGGGTGCATGACGGGGGGGCGCTGTGAGCGGGGCTGCGGTGGTGGCTGCGGCGCGGGGCTGGCTCGGGACGCCGTATGCGCACGGGGCGAGCGTGCGCGGCGCGGGGACGGATTGTCTCGGGCTGATCCGGGGGGTGTGGCGCGAGGTGGTCGGTCCCGAGGTCGGGACCGTCCCGCGCTACACCCCCGACTGGGGCGAGGCGCAGGGCACCGAGCTGCTGTGGGACGCGGCGCTGCGGCTGATGGTGCCGGTGACGGGGCCGGGTCCGGGGCGGGTGCTGCTGTTCCGGATGCGGGCGGGTGCGGTGGCGAAGCACCTGGGCATCGAGACCGGGACGGGGCGGTTCATCCACGCGTGGCAAGGGCACGGCGTGGTCGAGAGCGCGCTGAGCGGGCCCTGGGCGCGGCGCGTGGTGGCGCGGTTTGCCTATCCGGGCATCGGGGAGGACTGAGGCATGGCGACGATCCTTTTCTCGGCGGTCGGGGCCGCGGTCGGCGGGGCGATGGGCGGCTCGGTGCTGGGGCTGTCCTCGGCGGTGATCGGGCGCGCGGTGGGGGCCACGCTGGGCCGGGCGCTGGACGCGCGGCTCCTGGGGGCGGGCGCGGACCCGGTCGAGACCGGCCGGGTGGACCGGTTCCGGCTGACCGGCGCGGGCGAGGGCGTGGCGGTGCCGCGCCTGTGGGGCGCGATGCGGCTGGGCGGGCACGTGATCTGGGCGTCGCGGTTCCTCGAGCATCGCACGACCGAGGGCGGCGGCGGCAAGGGCGCGCCGCGCCAGCCCAGCGTGACGCGGCTGAGCTACACGGTCAGCCTGGCGGTGGCGCTCTGCGAGGGGCCGGTGCGGCGGGTCGGGCGGATCTGGGCCGACGGCACCGAGATCGCGCCGGAGAGCCTGACGCTGCGGGTCTATCACGGCGACACGGACCAGATGCCCGATCCGAAGATCGAGGCGGTGGAGGGGGCGGGCAACGCGCCGTGCTACCGGGGGATTGCCTACGTGGTGATCGAGGACCTCGACCTCGGGCGGTTCGGCAACCGGGTGCCGCAGTTCAGCTTCGAGGTGGAGCGCGGGGCGCGGGCGGAGGGGCATGTGCCGCTGGCCGACCTCGTGCCCGGGGTGGCGCTGATCCCGGGGACCGGGGAATACGCGCTGGCCACGACGCCGGTCACCCGGGAGCTGGGGCCGGGGCGCTACGAGGCGGTGAACGTCAACACGCTGTCGGGCCGGGCGGATTTCACCGAGGCGCTGGACGCGCTCCGGGGCGCGCTGCCGAACTGCGGCTCGGCGCTGCTGGTGGTGTCGTGGTTCGGC
>JAUHZL010000189.1 GCA_030425945.1 Alphaproteobacteria bacterium
TGCTGTACCCGGCCTTCGGAATGCTGCTGTCGCCGATGCTGGCGGCGGGGGCGATGGCGCTGTCGTCGGTCTTCGTGCTGTCGAACGCCCTGCGCCTGCGCCGCATCCCGGGCCGCCGCGACACCGGCGCCGCCCGTCCGATCCCGCGTCCCGCCGAACAGGAGAGCCCGGCATGAACATCGGAGACGCCGCCGAAGCGACCGGCCTGCCCGCCAAGACCATCCGCTACTACGAGGAAATCGGCCTCGTGCGGCCGCTGCGCTCGGACAACGGCTATCGCAGCTTCCGCGAGAGCGACGTGCACAAGCTGAAGTTCCTCGGACGCGCCCGCGCGCTGGGCTTCGGGATCGAGGACTGTCGCGTCCTGCTCGCGCTCTACGACGACGACCACCGCGAGAGCGGGCAGGTCAAGGCGATGGCCGAGGAGCACCTGAAGCGCATCGACGCCAAGATTGCGGACCTGCAGGCGATGCGCGCGACGCTGGGCACGCTCGTGCGGGCCTGCGCCGGCGACCATCGGCCCGACTGCCCGATCCTCGAGGACCTCGCCGCCGACACGCACTAAGGGGCCGCGTCAGTCCTTCTCGACCGACACCGCCTTCAGCACGGCAAAGACCGGGCGGCCCGGCGCCAGCGCCAACGTGGTGACCGAGCGCTGCGTGACGCGGGCCAGCAGCCGCGCCTCGCCCGTGGTCACCTGCACCAGCGCGCCGGGACCGTCGCCCATCCGCACCTCCGCCACGGTGCCCGGCAGCACGTTCAGGGCCGAGATGCCGCGCGGCTCCTCGACCGCCAACATCACGTCCTGCGCCCGGACATGCAGGCGCACCGTTTCGCCCGGGGCACGGGGCAGGCGGGGCAGCAGCAGCGTCTGCCCGCCCGCGTCGAGCTCGGTCAGCCCGTCCTCCGTGTGGCCGCTGACCCGCGCCGACAGCACCGCGCCCGCCGCGCGCGGACCCAGCGGCGTGACGCCGGGATCGCTGAGGACCTCGGCGGCCGGGCCGGTGAGCAGGACGCGGCCCGCCTCCAGCACCACGACGGTGGTCGCGAGCCGCGCGACTTCGGCGGGCGCATGGCTGACATAGAGGATCGGCAGCCGCATCTCGTCCCGCAGCCGTTCGAGATAGGGCAGGATCTCGGCCTTGCGCGCGGCGTCGAGGGCCGCGAGCGGCTCGTCGGCCAGCACCAGCCGGGGCGCCGCCAACAGGGCGCGCCCGATGGCGACCCGCTGCTTCTCGCCGCCCGACAGCCGGGCAGGGCGCCGGTCCAGCAGCGGCCCGATCCCGAGCAGGTCGGTGACCTCGTCGAGCGTCGGCCCCGTTGCGCCAGCCCCGGCGAACCAGCGGCCATAGAGCAGGTTCTGCCGCACGGTCAGATGCGGAAAGAGCCGCCCCTCCTGGAACACGTAGCCGAGCCTGCGCCGATGCACCGGCACCGACAGGCCGCGTGCCGTGTCGAGCAGCACCTCCCCGCCGACCGCGATGCGCCCCGCCTGCGGGCGCAGCAGCCCGGCGACGGCGTTGATCACGGTCGTCTTGCCCGACCCGGAGCGCCCGAAGAGCACGGTCAGCCCCGGCGGGGCCTCGAACGCCACGTCGAGATCGAAGCCCCCGAACCGGTGGCGCAGCGCGACCTCCAGCGTCATGCCGCGCCCACCCGACGGGCAACGCGGCGGGCCAGCACCTCGGACAGCAGCAGCGCGCCCATCGCCAACGCGACCGAGATCAGCACGAGCCTGAGCGCCGCGTCCTCGCCCCCCGGAACCTGCAGGAAGGTGTAGATCGCCGAGGGCAGGGTCTGGGTCTGGCCGGGAATGTTCGACACGAAGGTGATCGTCGCGCCGAACTCGCCCATCGCCTTGGCAAAGGCCAGCACTGCCCCGGCGAGAATGCCGGGCAGGGCGAGCGGCAGCGTCACGGTCAGGAATACCCAGCCGCGCGAGGCCCCGAGGGTGGCGGCGGCCTCCTCCAGCCGGGGGTCGATGGCCTCGACCGACAGCCGGATCGCGCGCACCATCAGCGGAAAGGCCATCACGGCGGCCGCCAGCGCCGCGCCGGTCCAGCGAAATGCGAAGACGATGCCGATCTCCTTCAGCGCCGCGCCCACCGGGGCATTGGTGCCGAAGGTCAGGAGCAGCAGGTAGCCGGTCACCACGGGAGGCAGGATCAGGGGCAGGTGGACAAGCCCGTTCAGAAGCTGCTTGCCGGGGAACGACCAGCGCGCCAGCGCCACCGCGACGAGGATGCCGGGCGGCAGGCTCGCCAGCGTGGCCCAGGCCGCGACCTGAAGCGACAGGCGGACGGCTGTCCATTCCTCGGGGCCGAGGTCCAGCACCGCGCCGCTACTCCGTCCGCACGGTGAAGCCCTGCCGGGCGAAGGCGGCGCGCGCCTCGGGGCCGGTCAGGTAGGCGAGAAAGGCGTCGCGTGCCGGGCGGTCCGGTCCGCCGATGCCGGCCACCGGGTAGACGATCGGCGGGTGGCTGTCCGCCGGGAAGCGGGCAACGACCGAGACGCGCTCCTCGGCCACGGCGTCGGTCGCGTAGACGATCCCCAGCGGCGCCTCGCCTGTCGCCACGAGGGCCAGCGCGGCGCGCACGTTGTCGGCCTGTGCCACCTGCGGACCGAGCGCCTCCCAGAGGCCGTAGTGTTCGAGCGCCGCCTTGCCGTAGATGCCGGCCGGGACCGCCGCGACGAGGGCCATCGCCAGCCGCCCGTCGCCGAGGCGCGCGGGCAGGTCCGGCCCGATCTCGACGGGCGGTGCGTCCGGGCCGGGGGCGATCAGCACCAGCGCGTTGCCGAGCAGGTCGCGCCGGGTGCCCGGGGTCAGCAGGCCCGCGTCGTCGAGCACGTCCATCCAGTCGGTGTTGGCGGACAGGAAGACATCGGCGGGCGCGCCCTGTTGGATCTGCCGTGCGAGTGCCGACGAGCCTGCCAGCGACACTACCACATCGGTGCCGGTCGCCGCCTCGAAGCCGGTCTCGATCTCGGCCATCGCGTTGGCGAGGCTTGCGGCCGCGAAGACCGTCACGGTCTCGGCGCGGAGGGGCGCGGCCAGAAGCACAAGCGTCGCGGCAAGGGACAGGGAACGGCGCATGGCGGCACGCATGGGAAGCATCCTGCTGAGAACGGTCGGTCCAAGTCTAGCGGCGGCGGCCCGGGCCATGCAATCGCCCGTGCGGCGGGGCCTCAGCCGACCCGCCCGATCAGGAGGCCGCTGCCACCGAGGTCGACCGCCGTGCCGTCGATGGACGCGGCCTGCGCGAGAAGCGGCGTGACCGCCAGCCCGGTTTCGGCCCGCACCGGGTCCGGCGACAGGTTGAAGACGCACAGCACCCCGTCGCCCCGCAGGAACCCGAGCAGCGGGTCCGGCAGGTCGAGGAACCGGGTCCGGCCCGACCTGAGCTCGGGCGTCTCGCGCCGCAGCCGCAGCATCTCGCGGTAGAAACCCAGCACCCGGCCGCCGATCTCGCTGTCGGCGGCATGGGCGCGCTGCGGGTCCTTCACCGGCAGCCAGGGCGTGCCGCTGGTGAACCCGCCGTGCGGGGCGTCCTTCGCCCAGACCATCGGGGTGCGGCACCCGTCGCGGCCGGTCTCCTCGGGCCAGTAGGCGAGGCCCTGCGGATCGGTGAGTTCCTCGTAGGCCAGCACGGTGTCGAGCTGGCCCAGTTCCTCGCCCTGGTAGAGGCAGACCGAGCCCTCGAAGCTGAGCAGCATCGCGGCGGCCTGTTTCGCCACGCTTTCGGCGTCGGTCCCGTGTGTCTCCCAGCGCGAGGCATGGCGCACCACGTCATGGTTCGAGAAGGCCCAGCACGGCCAGCCCTCGGGCGCGCCCTTGAAGAAGCGCTCGATCTGGCCCCGGAAATGCGCGGGCGTGAAGGCGGGCCCGAGCATCTCGAACGAGTAGGCCATGTTGAGCCGCCCGCCGGTGGTGTAGGCACCCATCATCTCGATCGGGTGATGGCTCTCGCCGACCTCGCCCACCGTCACGCGGGCGTCGAACTCGTCCATCAGGGCGCGGATTTTCCGCAGGAACTCAAGGTTCTCGGGCTGGTTCTTCGAGAAGATGTGGTACTGCATGTCATAGGGGCGGATCGCCCCCGGCGGGCGCGGGCGGAAGTCTGCGGGGTCGTCCCGGAGCAGCCGGTCGTGGAAGTAGTAGTTGACGGTATCGAGCCGGAACCCGTCCACGCCGCGCTCCAGCCAGAAGCGCATGTTGTCGAGGTGGAAGGCCTGCACCTCCGGGTTGTGGAAGTTGAAGTCCGGCTGGTAACGCTGGAAATTGTGGAAGAAATACTGCTGGCGGCGCGGCTCCCAGGTCCAGGCAATGCCGCCGAAGATGGCCTGCCAGTTGTTCGGGGCGGTACCGTCGTGGTGCGGATCGGCCCAGACGAACCAGTCCGCCTTGGCATTGTCGCGCGAGACGCGGCTTTCCTCGAAGGCCGGGTGCCGGTCCGAGCAATGCGAGATCACCTGGTCGACGATGATCTTCAGCCCGCGCCGGTGCGCCTCGGCGATCAGCCGGTCGAAGTCCTGCAGGGTGCCGAACACCGGGTCGATCCCGGTGTAGTCCGACACGTCGTAGCCCATGTCCTTCATCGGCGAGGTGAAGATCGGCGACAGCCAGACCGCGTCCACGCCGAGGTCTGCGATATGGCCCAGCTTTTCGGTGATGCCGGCGAGGTCGCCGACCCCGTCGCCGTTCGCGTCCATGAACGAGCGCGGATAGACCTGATAGGTCACCGAGCCGCGCCACCAGTCCTGTTCTGCCATGCCCTGTCTCCCGGCCGTATCTGGCGTCCGAAGCGTTTGCGGTTGCGCCAACCGTTGTCTTGAACGTTTCGGAAATGCAAGCATGGGGCATGACGACTCTCAAGGATCTCGCCCGGCACCTGGGACTGTCGGTGACGCAGGTCAGCCGCGCGCTGAACGGGCACAGCGATGTCAGCGCCGCCACCCGCGCCCGGGTCGAGGCTGCCGCGGCGGCGCTGCACTACCAGCCGAACCTGTCGGCCCGGAAGCTGGTCTCGGGCCGCTCGGGCATCGTGGGGCTGGTGCTGCAGGGGCGGCCGCTGGCGCTCGACGGCGAGTTGTTCCTGCAGTTCGTGGGCGGGCTGTCGGCGCAGTTCTCGCGGCGGGGAATGCAGTTCATCCTGCATGTCGCCGAGCCGGGGACCGACATCCTCGACCATTACCGCCGCCTGATCGACGGCGGCGCGCTCGACGGGTTCGTGATCCTCGAGCCGACCGTGGCGGACGTGCGGATCGACTACCTGCGCGAGCGCGGGGTGCCCTTCGTGGTACACGGACGCCTGCAGGGGGTCACGGAATACGCCTTCTTCGACGTGGACAACCACGCGATCGGCCGGGACCTGACCGAGATCCTGATCCGCGCCGGACATCGCCGGATCGCCTTCCTCAACGGCCCGCGCGCCCGCGTCTATGCCGAGGAGCGCCTGCGCGGCCATGCCGAGGCGATGGCGGCCGCGGGCCTGCCGGTGGACGAACGCCTGCACCGCGCGCAGGAGATGGACGAGAACTACGGCCTCGTTGCCGCGGTCGAGCTGTTCTCCGATCCCGCGACCCGGCCGACCGGCCTCGTCGCGGGCAGCGCCAAGGTGGCGGCGGGGGCGCTGGCCGGGCTGCGCGCGCTGCGCCTGCGGGTGCCGCAGGACGTGTCGGTCGTGGCCCATGACGACCTGCTGCCCACCGTCCAGACCGAACAGCTTGCGCCGCCGCTGACCGTGACCGCCTCGCCGCTGGAGGCGAGCTGGGCCCCGCTGGCCGCCGCCCTGGCCGGGGTCATCGCGGGCGAGCCGGTCGCCGCGCACCAGCAGGTCTGGCCGCACGACCGGGTCGCGCGCCAATCGGTGGCTGCGCCCGCCGCCTGATCCGCGTTGACAGGCGTGCCGGGCACTCGTTAGGCTTTCCGTAACGTTTCGGAAGCCCTGTTTGGCGCGACTCACCCCTCACTGTCGAGACCCCGAATGACCGATGCCCAGCCCCCGTGGTGGCAATCCGCGACCGGCTACCAGATCTACCCGCGCAGCTTCTGCGACGGGAACGGGGACGGCATCGGCGACATTCCCGGCATCCTGTCCCGGCTCGATCACCTCGCC
>JAUHZL010000190.1 GCA_030425945.1 Alphaproteobacteria bacterium
CTCGACGGCGAGGACCTGCTGGGGCTGACCGAGCGGCAGATGTGCGACCGGCGCGGGCGGGTGCTGGGCATGATCTTCCAGGAGCCGATGACGGCCCTGAACCCGGTGCAGACCATCGGCGACCAGGTGGCCGAGACGCTGCTGATCCACGGCCGCGCCGGGCGGGCCGAGGCGCGCGAGGCCGCCCGCCACATGCTGGACCGGGTCGGCCTGACCGCCGACCGCTTTCCGCTGACCCGCTATCCGCACGAACTCAGCGGGGGTCAGCGCCAGCGGGTCTGCATCGCGCTGGCCATCGCGCTGCGTCCGCGCCTGCTGATCGCGGACGAACCGACCACCGCGCTCGACGTGACCACGCAGGCCGGCATCCTCGACCTGCTGGGGCGGCTGGTGCGGGAGGAGGGCATGGCGCTGATGCTGATCACCCATGACCTCGCGGTGACCGCGCGCATCGCGGACCGGGTCGCGGTGATGGAGAAGGGCCGGATCGTCGAGACCGCCCCCACCGAGGCGCTGTTCCGGCAGCGCCGCCATCCCTATACCCGCGCGCTCTTCGGGGCCTCGACGCACCAGCCGGACCGGGCCCCCGCGACCGGGGAGGCACCCCTGCTCAGCGTCGCGGGTGTCGTGCGCGACTATCGCCTGCCGCGCCGGACCGTGCTGGGACCGACCCCGATGTTCCGCGCCGTGAACGGGGTCAGCTTCACGCTGCGGCAGGGCGAGAGCCTCGGCCTCGTGGGCGAGTCGGGCTGCGGCAAGTCCACCCTGACCCGTGCCATCCTCGGGCTGGAGCCGGTGCAGGCGGGCCGCATCACGCTGGGCGGTCAGACCATCTCGCCCGCGATGCCGAACGCGATGCGGGCGAAGATGCAGGTGGTGTTCCAGGACCCCTACGGCAGCTTCAACCCGCGCCACACGGTCGAACGCCTGATCGCCGAGCCGTTCCACCTGACCGGGCGTCCCGCCGATGCCGGGGCGCGGATCGACGCCGCGCTGCGCGAGGTGGGCCTCAGCCCCGACGACCGGCACAAGTATCCGCACGAGTTCTCCGGCGGGCAGCGCCAGCGCATCGCCATCGCGCGCGCGCTGATCACGCGGCCCTCGCTGATCCTGCTGGACGAGGCGGTCAGCGCCCTCGACGTCCGGGTGCGGGCGCAGGTGCTGGACCTGCTCGCGGACCTGCAGGCGCGGCACGGGCTCAGCTACCTGTTCGTCAGCCATGACCTGAGCGTGGTGCGCCGGATCACCGACCGGGTGATGGTGATGAAGGCGGGCGAGATCGTCGAGGCGGGCGAGACCGCGCAGGTCTTCCGCGCGCCGACCCATCCCTATACCAAGAGCCTGATCGCGGCGGCGCCGACGATCCCGGAAGCGTGGCGCGAGGAGGAGACTGCCGATGCTGGATGACCTTTGGTTCGACCCCGGTCAGGTGCTGATCGGCGGGACGTGGCAGCCGGTGGCCGACCACCTCGGGATCGAGGACCCCTCGACCGCGCGCGAGATCGGGCGGATCGCGCGCGGCGGCGCGGCCGAGATCGACGCCGCCGTGGCCGCCGCCGAGGCCGCCCTGCGCGGCGACTGGGGCCGCCTGACCGCCGCCGAGCGCGGACGCCTGCTGACGAAGCTCGGGCGTCTGGTCGAGGACAAGGTCGAGGTGCTGGCGAGGCTCGAAGCCGCCGACGTCGGCAAGCCGCTGAGCCAGGCGCGGGCGGACGCCAAGGCGCTGGCGCGTTACCTCGAATTCTACGGCGGGGCCGCCGACAAGGTGATGGGCGAGACGATCCCCTACCTCGACGGCTACACGGTCTACACCCTGCGCGAGCCGCATGGTGTCACCGGCCACATCGTGCCGTGGAACTACCCGATGCAGATCATCGGGCGCTCGGTCGGCGCGGCGCTGGCGATGGGCAATGCCTGCGTGCTGAAACCCGCCGAGGAGGCCTGCCTGACCGCACTTGCCTTCGCGGACCTCGCGCTGCAGGCGGGCTTCCCGCCCGGCGCGCTGAACGTGGTGCCGGGTCTCGGCGAGGAGGCCGGGGCCGCCCTGTCCGGGCATGCGGGCGTGCATCACCTGAGCTTTACCGGCTCGGTCGGGGTCGGGGCACTGGTGCAGGCGGCAGCGGCACGCAACATCGTGCCGGTCACGCTGGAGTTGGGCGGCAAGTCCCCGCAGGTGGTGTTCGAGGACGCCGATCTGGACGCGGCGCTGCCCTTCCTCGTGAACGCGGGCGTCCAGAACGCGGGCCAGACCTGCTCGGCCTCGTCGCGCATTCTCGTGCACCGGTCGCGGCATGACGAGTTGCGCGAACGGATGGCGAATGCCTATGGCGCGCTGTCGGTCGGCCCGGCGATGGCGGACCTGCGCGTCGGCCCGCTGATCTCGGCCCGCCAGAAGGAAATCGTGACCGGCTTCCTCGGCCTCGCCCCCGACGCGGTGGCGGCGACCGGCGTGCTGTCGAACAGCGCCGATCCCGCCGGACATTTCGTGCTGCCTCACCTGCTGGACGGGCTCGGGCCCGACCATGCGCTGGCCAGGGACGAGATCTTCGGCCCGGTGCAGGTCATCCTGCCCTTCGCAGACGAGGAGGAGGCCGTCGCCATCGCCAACGGCACCGACTACGGCCTCGTCGCCAGCGTCTGGAGCCGCGACGGCGCGCGCCAGATGCGGATGGCCAAGCGGCTGCGGGCAGGACAGGTCTTCGTCAACAACTACGGCGCGGGCGGCGGGGTGGAACTGCCCTTCGGCGGCGTCGGCAAGTCCGGGCATGGCCGCGAGAAGGGCTTCGAGGCGCTCTACGGCTTCTCGGTCCTGAAAACGGTCGCGGCCTTCCACGGCTGACCGCCGGACAGGCGCGTTAACGCCCCGTTCACCCTGTTCCGGCCAGATGGGACAGGGGAACGGAGAACAGCCGGATGTCGGTGCGCGCCCATACCGTCGCCTTCGAAGGGGTCGAGGCCCGGCCCGTCGAGGTGCAATGCGCCCTCTCGGCGGGGATGCCCAGCTTTGCCATCGTGGGCCTGCCCGACAAGGCCGTCAGCGAGGCGCGCGAGCGGGTGCGCGCCGCGCTGCTGGCGCTGGGACTGGCGCTGCCGGCGAAGCGCATCGTGGTGAACCTCGCCCCCGCCGACATGCCCAAGGAGGGCTCGCATTTCGACCTGCCGATCGCCTTGGCGCTGCTGGCGGCGCTGGCCATCGTGCCGCCCGATCTCGTGGAAGAGACGGTCGCGCTGGGGGAGTTGTCGCTCGACGGCACCCTGATCCCGGTGATCGGCGCCCTGCCCGCCGCCCTGACCGCCGCCGAGAGCGACCGCCGCCTGATCTGCCCGCGCGACTGCGGCCCGGAGGCTGCCTGGGTCGGTGCCACGCAGGTGATTGCCGCCGACACGCTGCAGGCGGTGCTGCGCCACCTGACCGGCGAGCGGCCCATCGCCCCGGCGCGGCCCGGCGAGGCGACGACGCCCGCCAGCGGCCGCGACATGCGCGACGTGAAGGGGCAGGACCGCGCCAAGCGCGCCTTCGAGATCGCCGCGGCCGGGCGGCACCACATCCTGATGGTCGGACCGCCCGGCGCGGGCAAGTCGATGCTGGCCGCGCGGCTGCCGGGCCTGCTGCCGCCGCTGACCCCGGTGGAGGCGCTGGAGACCTCGATGATCCACTCGCTCGCCGGGCTGATCGACGCGGGCGGGCTGTCGATGACGGCGCCCTTCCAGGAGCCGCACCACACCGCCTCGATGGCCGCCATCGTGGGTGGCGGGCGCGGGGCGAAGCCGGGCCAGATCAGCCTCGCCCATAACGGGGTGCTGTTCATGGACGAGTTTCCCGAGTTCCCGCGCGGCGTGCTGGAAACCCTGCGCCAGCCGATCGAGACCGGGCAGGTCGTGGTCGCGCGGGCCAATGCCCATGTGCGCTATCCCTGCCGGTTCATGCTGGTCGCCGCCGCGAACCCCTGCCGCTGCGGGCATCTCTTCGATGCCGCGCGCGCCTGCGGACGCGCGCCCAACTGCGGCGACGACTACATGGGCCGGATCTCGGGGCCGCTGCTCGACCGGTTCGACCTGCGCCTCGAGGTGCCCGCGGTGACGCTGGACGACCTCGACCGCGCCGAGGGCGGCGAAAGCTCGGCCCGGATCGCGGAGCGTGTCGCCGCCGCCCGGGCGGTGCAGGCCCGGCGGTTCGACGCGGTACCAGACGTGCGGGTGAACGCCGAGGCGGAAGGCGCCCTGCTGGAAGAGATCGCCGCCCCCGATGCCGAGGGGCGCGCCCTGCTCACGCAGGCCGCCGGGCGCTACGGGCTGACCGCGCGCGGCTATCACAGGGTGCTTCGGGTGGCGCGCACGATTGCCGATCTCGCGGGCAGCGAGACGGTACGCCGCCCGCATCTGGCCGAGGCGCTGGCCTACCGCCTGCCCGCCGCGGCGGGTTAGCGCCCGGCCTCTGCCAGGCGGCGGTCGATGGCGTCCCAGATCAGCCCCGCCGCGTTGGTGCCGTCGAAGCGCTCGAGTTCCTGGATGCCGGTGGGCGAGGTCAGGTTGATCTCGGTCAGCCAGTCGCCGATCACGTCGATGCCGACGAAGACCTGGCCGCGCTCGCGCAGGACCGGCCCGATCCGGGCGCAGATCTCGCGGTCGCGGTCGCTGAGCGCGACCTTCTCCGGACGGCCGCCGACGTGCATGTTCGAGCGGGTCTCGCCCGCGGCCGGAACCCGGTTGATCGCGCCGACCGGCGCGCCGTCGACGAGGATCACGCGCTTGTCGCCCTTCGAGACCGCCGGCAGGAACTTCTGCACGATCAGCGGCTCGCGGTTGATGCCCGCGAAGAGCTCGTGCAGCGAGTTGAGGTTGCGGTCCTCCGGGGTCAGCCGGAAGACGCCCGCGCCGCCGTTGCCGTAAAGCGGCTTCAGGATGATGTCGCCGTGCTTCTCCTTGAACGCCTTCAGCGTCGCGAGGTCCCGCGCGATGGTGGTCGGCGGCGTCAGGTCGGGGAAATCGAGGACCATCAGCTTCTCGGGCGCGTTGCGCACCCAGAACGGGTCGTTCACCACCAGCGTCCGGTCCCGGATCCGGTCGAGCATGTGGGTCGTGGTGATGTAGCCCATGTCGAAGGGCGGGTCCTGCCGCAGCCAGACGACATCCACCTCCGCGAGGTCGAGCACGGTCTCGGGGCCGAAGGTGACATGGTCGCCCTTGACGCGCCGCAGCGTGACCGGGCGGGCGCGGGCGGTGATCCGGTCCTCCTCATAGGCCAGCCGGTCGGGCGTGTAGACGCTGACCTGCCAGCCGCGCGCCTGCGCCTCGAGCGCGAGACGGAACGAGCTGTCGGCGTCGATGTTGACCCCTTCGATCGGGTCCATCTGGAAAACGGCGTGTCTGGGCATCGGGCACCTCCGCCGCTGTCTTGGCGCAGGGCGGCAGGCGGGGCAAGGCCCGGCGTGTCAGGCGAGCGTCACGTTCTCGATGGTGGCGACCTGCCCGAGGCGGTCGACCAGCCCGATGTCGAGCCGCAGCGCCGTGCTCAGCGGCAGGCCGCGCGCGGCGAGGAATTCCCCGGCAGCCGCGACGATCCGCGCGATCTGGCGGGCGGTGACCCGGCCGAGGGCCGCGTCGTGAGTATCCCCGCGCTTGACCTCGACGAAGACGAAGCCGTCGCCATCGGCGCAGATCAGGTCCACTTCGCCCGCCTGGCCGCGCCAGCGCTGCGCGACCGTGGGCAGGCCGCGCCGGGCATAGTCGCGTTCGACCGCGTCTTCCGCCAGCACGCCGTTCCGGTAGGCCTTGGCGCCGCTGCGGGCGCGGGCAGCGCGGGACAGGGCGCCGGGTGTCGTGTCAGTCATCGCGTTTCTCTTTCCCCAGGGCCAGGGCCCGCTGGTAGACGGTGCGCCGGGGCAGGCCGAGGTCCGCCGCCACCCGGTCGACCGCGTCGCGCAGGGTGGTCGTCGACAGGGCCGCCGTGAGCGCCTCGGTCAGGTCGGCAGCGCTGGCGCTGCGCGGCGGCGCGCGATCCAGTACGAGCACGATCTCTCCCTTCTCGGTCATCGTTCCGAGGGTGTCGCGCAGCGTGCCGAGCGGACCGCTGCGCACCTCCTCGAACCGTTTGGTCAGTTCCCGGCAGATCGC
>JAUHZL010000191.1 GCA_030425945.1 Alphaproteobacteria bacterium
GATGGCTGGGAAACCCTCTCTCAGCCCATCGAGCCCATGCCTCTTGACCTCGCAGCCTGAAACAGCGATCCATCAGATGCTCGGAGTGCGCCGCCCGGGAATTTCCACAGCATTCGCGACACGACCGACGTACAGCTACGTGAAGGCAGAAAGGCTATCAGCGATTACAAAAAGGCCCGTGGCGATGTGCGTGGCGTGCTCACTCTGATGGTTTACTACATCCAATGCGGCAACGACTTCACCCTTGATTTTGGCGACGTCGACGAAACCTTCTACAACAGTCTTTGCTCAATGCTGGATCAGGTGAAGAAACAGCTGATTGCTGGAAACGACCCTGAGCTAGCCGCCGAGTTTATTCCCGTGCTTGAGCACGAATTTCAGCGTATCGATGGGCAAATGGGCTGGGGCTATCCAGACGAATTTGGTGAGCAGGTAGCAGAGCTGCGCCAGCGGTTTGGTTGAAGCGACGGCTAGAGGTGTTGGTGTTTGCGATAGCTTGTTCTAAAGCTATGTTCTCGCAACTTTTTCAGAACACTGTGTTCAGACACAGTGTTGTGGTTTACTGTGGTAAACACAGCGTTTGTGGCGTCCGCAACGTGTCTTGTAGCGCACTCTGTAGCACACCGCAAAAACAAGCTACTAAGTCATTGTAAACATGCACTTAAATAAGGTGCGATCCAATCATAATCCGCGTGTCGGGGGTTCAAGTCCCTCCTCCGCTACCATCCCCCCTCTCGATCCTGTCCGGCTCCTGCGCCCGACCCCGGGTGCCGATCCGCGCCCCGAGGAGCCCGTGACATGACCTCTCCCGCCGCCATTGTCTTCGATCTGGATGGCACGCTGATCGACAGCGCGCCCGATATCCGGGCCATCGCCAACGCGGTTCTGACCGAGGTCGGCGCGGCGCCGATCACGCTGGCCGAGACCCGCAGTTTCGTCGGCAACGGCGCGCCCGCTTTCGTGGCGAAGATGCGCGCGGCCCGGGGGCTGCCGGACGGGTTGCAGGCCGAGTTGCTGGCCGCCTTCGTCGCTCGCTACGAGACGGCGCATGAGTTGACCGAGGTCTATCCCGGCGTCCGCGCCGCGCTGGCAGGGCTGGCGGGGCAGGGGCACCGGCTGGGCCTCTGCACCAACAAGCCCGAAGGTCCCGCGCGGAACGTCCTTGCGCATCTCGGCCTCGACACGGCCTTCGCCACGCTCTGGGGCGGCGACAGCCTGCCGGTGCGCAAGCCGGACCCCGCACCGCTGATGGCAGCCTTCGCGGCGCTCGGGCCGATGCCCCGGATCTATGTCGGCGACAGCGAGGTGGATGCGGAAACCGCCCTGCGCGCCGAGGTGCCGTTCCTGCTGTTCACCGAGGGGTATCGCAAGACGCCGGTCTCCGGGATCCCGCACGCCGCCGCCTTCGACGACTTCGCGGCGCTTCCCGCGCTGGTGGCCGAGGTGCTCGCAGGGGGCACAGCCTAGCGCGAGTCGCCGCCGGGGTGTTCGACGTCGGCGAGGCGTCGCCGCAACCGGCGCATGACCGGCACTTCCACCCAGACATGCAGCGCCACCGACAGCGCGAGGATGCCGGCCTGAACCCCCAGCATCGCCGCGATGGCCGGACCCGGCGCGCCGAGGCCGAGGCCGGTCAGCAGCGCGATTCCGAAGCTCTGGTGCAGCAGGTAGTACAGGTAACTCGCCTGCCCGATCAGCGCGACCGGTTGCGCTGCCAGAACCGGCAGCCAGCGCGGCATCAGCGTGGCGGTCGCGGCCAGCGCGAAGAGCAGCGGGATCAGCAGGATCTCGGCGGTGGGCGCAGCTTCAAGAGCCGCGATCCCGGTGGCCCAGCCCGCCGACGCGACCAGCAGCAGCGCCGCGGGCCAGCCGCCGCCCCGCGCCAGCACGGCCAGCGCGATCCCCCCGGTGAAGAACGGCTGATACCGGGCGAAGAGCAGCCGCGACACCGCGTCCGCGCCGCCGACCCCCGAGTGGGCCACAAGCAGCACGGCGGCGGAGGCCAGCGCGAACAGGGTCCATGCCGCCACGAAGCGCCCGCGCGTCGCGAAATGGAAGAGCGCCGCCAGCGCGTAGAACCGGACCTCGGTCCACAGCGACCAGTAGGCCCCGTCGAGCCATTGCCAGTCGCCCTCGTTCAGCAGCCGCCCGACATAGGCGGGGGGAAAGAACACTAGGCTGATCAGCGTTTCGGCCCCGCTGCGGCGCAGGCTGTCCGGCCCGAAGGCGGTGACCGCGCCCCAGGTCAGGATCCCGGCGATCAGCAGGCCCGGCCAGAGCCGGATCAGCCGACGCAGCGCGAAGCTGCCGACGCCGGGCGCGCGGTCGAGGCTCAGTGTGATCACGAAGCCCGACAGGATGAAGAAGAGATGAACGCCCAGATGTCCCTGTGCCGCGAAGGGCAGCCACGCCAGCGCATCGCCATATGGCAAGAGGGCGTCACCGCGCCCGGTCGGCGTCCAGAACCACGCATAGTGGTAGACGGCCACCATCAGGATGGCCACGGTCCTGAGCCCGTCGAGGCTCGCCTGTCGTTCCTGCGTCAGCGGCCCGGCCCCTCCGGTCTGGGATCGCCCTCTCCCGTCCGCAGGTCTAGGTCGGGGGCGGGCCTGCGTCCACTCCCTCAGTCCACGACCGTCCAGGGGGCGGCGAACCAGTGTTCCTCGAGATTGGGCGTGGTCCCGATCCGGTCCACGACTGCGAACAGGCCCGGAGCCGACAGCGGCGTCAGCACCCCGTGCCAGGTGCCCCGGTGGTAATTCACGCCCTGCCCGGGGGCGGTCAGGAAGGCGCGCGGCGTGCCCGGGAGCCCGCCTGCATCCGGCGCGACGATCACCAGGAACGGGGCCGCGGTCATCGGCAGGAAGGCCTGGCTGCCCTCGGGATGCCGCTCGACCATGTCCAGCGTGTAGGGCAGCGCGCGCGGGACCGCGTCGAACAGGCTGATCCCCGCCCGCCCGCCGGTCCCGAAGTCGAGCCGCGCGCGGTCGTGGTAGCGTCCGCACAGGTCCTGGTTGATCAGCCGGTCGGGGGCGCCTTTCACCTCGAGCACGTCGCCGAAGGGCGCGAAGGCCTCGGCGGTCAGCGGCTCGGTGCGGATCGTCCGGTCGCTCATGTCAGGGGCGCCAGGCTCGGATGCCGGTTGACGTCCTTGTAGAGCAGATAGCGGAACGGCACCTCGCCGGTGGCGATGCAGGCCTGCGGGCAGAAGGCGCGCAGCCACATGAAGTCGCCCGGCCCGACATGGACCCAGTCCCGGTTCAGCAGGTATTTCCCGGTGCCCTGCAGCACGTAGAGCCCGTGCTCCATGACATGGGTCTCGGCGAAGGGAATCCGGCCGCCGGGCAGGAAGTTCACGATGTTGACGTGGAAGTCGTAGCGGAAGTCGAGCGGGTCGATGAACCGCTGGGTCATCCAGGTCTCGCCCGCGTTCGGCATCGGCACCGCCGCCACCTGCGTTTCGTGCGTCACGATGGGGTCGGGCGCGGGCAGGCCCCTGACCGGCTGGAAGCGCTTGCGGATCCAGTGGAACCGCGCCAGCCCGTCGCCGGTGTTCCAGATCGACCACGGCGCGGAGGCCGGCAGGAACGCAAAGCTGCCCGCCACGAGGTCATGCCGGTCGGCCCCGATGGTCAGTTGCAGGGTGCCCTCGGCCACGAAGAGCGCCGCCTGCGCGTCGGGGTCGGGCTCGGGCTCGGCGCTGCCGCCGCCCGGGGTCAGCTCGGCCGCGTATTGCGCAAAGGTCTCGGCGAAGCCGGTCATCGGTCGCGCCAGCACCCACAGCCGGTGCCCCTGCCAGTTCGGCAGGAAGCTCGTGACGATGTCGCGCATCGTGTCGGCGGGGATCAGGGCATAGGCCTCGGTGAAGATGGCGCTGCCCAGCGGATCGGCGTCCGGGTCGGGCAGGCCACCGGGCGGAAAGGCATAAGGCACGCGCGGCGTATCGGCGATCATGGCAACAAGGCTTTCAGCCGGTGCAGGGCGATCCGTTCGACCTGGCGGCAGGCTTCGTGAAACTCCGTTTCGCTGTCATTGTCCAGCCGCCGCTCGAACGCCGCGAGGATGCCCGCCTTGTCGTGGTCCCGTACCGCGATGATGAAAGGGAACCCGTGCTTGGCGGTGTAGGCGGTGTTCAGCTCGGTGAAGCGTGTGCGTTCCGCGTCGGTCAGCGCGTCGAGACCGGCACTCGCCTGTTCCGCCGTCGACTCGGCGGTCAGGCGCTTCGCGGCGGCCAGCTTTCCGGCAAGGTCCGGGTGGGCCGTCAGCACCTTCATCCGGGCCTCGCGCGAGGCGGCCCGGAACCGGCGGCACAGCGCCCCGTGCAGCCCGACCGCACTGTCATGCGCCGGGCCGAGCTCGCCCTCCCAGGCCTGTTCCGCGATCCAGGGCGAGTGCTCGAAGATGCTGCCGAAGCGCGCGACGAAATCGGCGCCGTCCATCAGGCTCGGGCGCAGGGCAGGGCGCTGCGGCGGGTGGGTCCGCGCCCAGTGCTCGGCGATGTCGATGCGGCGGGCGAACCAGACGCCCGCATGCCCGGCGGCGTAGTCGAGGAACCGCTTCAGCGCCATGATCCGCCCCGGTCGCCCGATCAGGCGGCAATGCAGGCCGATCGACAGCATCTTCGGCGCGCCCGCCTCGCCCTCGGCATAGAGCGCGTCGAAGCTGTCCTTCAGGTAGCTCTCGAACTGCGCGCCGGCGTTGAAGCCCTGCGGCGTGGCGAAGCGCATGTCGTTGGCGTCCAGCGTGTAGGGCAGGATCAGCTGCTCGCGCCCCGCCACCTCGACCCAGTAGGGCAGGTCGTCGGCATAGGTGTCCGAGATATAGGCGAAGGCGCCGGTCTCGGCGACGAGGCGCACCGTGTTCACCGAGCATCGCCCCGTGTACCAGCCGCGCGGCGCCTCGCCGGTCACCGCCGTGTGCAGGGCGATGGCCTCGGCGATCTGGGCGCGCTCCTCGGCCTCGGGCATGTCCTTGTGCTCGACCCATTTCAGGCCGTGGCTGGCAATCTCCCAGCCCGCATCCTGCATCGCCGCGACCTGTTCCGGGCTGCGCGCCAGTGCGGTCGCGACGCCGTAGACGGTCACCGGGATGTCCATGCCGGTGAACAGCCGGTGCAGACGCCAGAACCCGGCCCGCGCCCCGTACTCGTAGATCGATTCCATGTTCCAGTGCCGCTGACCGGGCCAGGGCGCGGCGCCGACGATCTCGGACAGGAAGGCTTCCGAGGCCGCATCGCCGTGCAGGATGCAGTTCTCGCCGCCCTCCTCGTAGTTCAGCACGATCTGCACCGCGATCTTCGCGCCGCCGGGCCAGGCCGCGTCGGGGGGCTCGGCCCCATGGCCGCGCATGTCGCGGGGATAGCGAACCGGCGTGGATTCGGGCTTGCTCACGGGGGCACCTGCTGAAACATCTGGATCGACGGCATATTGCCCCGGCGGGGCGGCGGCGGCAATCGCAGGCCGCACCCCGACGGACCACCGCGTGACACGAGGCAGCCCCGATGAGCGACACGACAGGATTCCTGACCACCCATGTGCTGGACACCGCGCGCGGCTGCCCGGCCGAGGGGCTGCGCATCGTGCTCTGGCGCCTCGACGGGGCCGCGCCCGAGAAGCTGGCCGAGACGGTGACCAATGCCGACGGCCGCACCGACGGCCCCATCCTGCCCCGCGAGCGCTTCGCCCCCGGCACCTATGAACTGGTGTTCCACGCGGGCGACTACCTGCGCGCCACCGGGCAGGCGGGCGCCGAGCCGCTGTTCCTCGACGAGGTGCCGATCCGCTTCGGGATGGCGGTCGATGACCACTACCACGTGCCGCTCCTGCTTTCGCCCTACGGCTTTTCGACCTATCGCGGCAGCTGACCGCCCGTTTTGCGGGCAGCGCGGGGCCTGCGACACCGGACCCCCGCGCGCCTGATTGCCTGTCCGCCACCAGCGGCTAGGCTCGCACCGTCCGACAACCGGGGGCCGCCATGCTCGATCTCGCCATTCTGGAAGCCTGGGCCGAACTCGCGGTCCGCTGGGTCCACGTCATCACCGCCATCGCGTGGATCGGCTCGTCCTTCTATTTCATCGCGCTCGACCTCGGGCTGCGCAAGGC
>JAUHZL010000192.1 GCA_030425945.1 Alphaproteobacteria bacterium
CCCACTCATGGCCGAACGGACGGACCGGATCAAGCGCGGTGACCTTGCATCGGCGCGGCCTGCCGCCTAGCTTCGCGCCATGACCGAGACCGCCCTGCACCCGGCCCCGCTGATCGACCCGTTCGCGCGGGCCATTTCCTATCTCCGGGTCTCGGTGACCGACCGCTGCGATTTCCGCTGCGTCTATTGCATGTCCGAGCAGATGCAGTTCCTGCCGAAGGCCGAGTTGCTGACGCTCGAGGAACTGGACCGGCTGTGCTCGGCCTTCGTGCGGCTCGGGGTGCGCAAGCTGCGCATCACCGGGGGCGAGCCGCTGGTGCGGCGCAACATCCTGAGCTTCTTCCACGCGATGTCGCGGCACCTCGAGTCGGGCGCGCTGGAAGAGCTGACGCTGACCACCAACGGCAGCCAGCTTGAACGCTTCGCGCCGGACCTCGCGGCGGCGGGGGTGCGGCGGATCAACGTGTCGCTCGACACGCTGGACGAGGCGAAATTCGCCCGCGTCACCCGCTGGGGCCGCCTGCCGCAGGTGCTGAAGGGGATCGACGCGGCCCGGGCCGCCGGGCTGCGGGTCAAGATCAACGCGGTGGCGCTGAAGGGGTTCAACGAGGACGAGTTGCTGCGGCTGACCGAGTGGTGCGCCGAGGGCGGCATGGACCTGACCTGGATCGAGGTGATGCCGATGGGCGATCTCGGCGGCGAGGACCGGGTCGGCCAGTTCTGGAGCCTGAAGGACGTGCGCGCGGCGCTGGCGCAGCACTACACCCTGACCGACCTCGCCGAGCGGACCGGTGGACCGGCGCGCTACGTCCGGCTGGAGGAAACCGGGCAGAAGGTCGGGTTCATCACGCCGCTCAGCCACAATTTCTGCGAAAGCTGCAACCGGGTGCGGGTGACCTGCACGGGCGAGTTGTTCATGTGCCTCGGGCAGGAGGACAACGCCGACCTGCGCGCGCCGCTGCGGGCCAGCGCCGGGGACGGGCCGCTGGAAGACGCGATCCGGGCCGCCATCGCGCTGAAGCCGAAAGGGCATGACTTCGACTATTCGCGCCAGCGCGCGGACGGCCAGGTCTCGCGCCACATGAGCCACACCGGGGGCTGAGACTTTACGACATCCGAACGGGGCGCACGGCGGAGCCGGGCGAGGACACAGGTTTCGCGGCCAAGGGATTGGTCTTGCTGAATTTTGCACGTCGGTATCGCGTCGGTATTCTGTCGGTATTCCGTCGGTGCAGGATCGGTGCGCCTTTGGCGTGTCTTTTCTTGCGCACCTTCGGTGAGAGCCTTTTTGCGCACCTTCGGTGCGACGCCTCCGGCGGGAGTATTTGGGCCAAGAAGAAGGGGGGCGGCGCGCGCTAGAGCGGGCAGTCGAGGCCGAGATCGGCCGCGCCCCGGCGCAAGGCGTCGCGGGTGGCGGGCGGCAGATCGAGGCCCTCGGCGCGGTGGCGGGCTTCGGCGCGGGCCTCGGGCTCGCCCGGGGTCAGGATCTCGGTCACGCCGGGCGCGGGGCGGGCGCTTTTCAATTGCGCGACGAGAGCTTCCATGTCGGCCTCGAACGCGGCCAGCGGGCGCAACTGCGCGATGTCGATGGCCATCGCGAAAAAGCCCGCACCCGAACGGCCCTCGGGGACATACGGCCCGGTCACGCCCAGCCCGAAGCCCGAGCCGGAGAGCACGCCCGCCAGCGTGTCCACCATCATCGCGAGGCCGTAGCCCTTGTGCCCGGCGAGCGGCAGGATGGTGCCCGCGATGCCCGCCGCCGGGTCGGTGGTGATCCGGCCCTCGGCGTCCATCGCCCAGCCTTCGGGGATCGGGGTGCCGCGGGCCTGGGCCGCGTAGAGCTTGCCGCGCGCGACGGCGGTCATCGCCATGTCGAGGAGGAACGGCGGGTGCGCGCCCGCCGGTGCCGCCCAGGACCACGGGTTGGTGCCGAGCCGCTTGTCGCGCCCACCCCAGGGCGCCATCGCGGGGCTGGCGTTGGCACAGAGCATCCCGATGCAGCCCGCCTGCGCCGCCGCCCGGGTGAAATACATCGCCATGCCGAAATGCCCGGCGTTGCGGACCGAGACCGCGCCGATCCCGTGCGCGCGGGCGCGGGCGATGGCGGTGTCCATCGCGCTGCGGGCCAGCACCTGCCCCACCCCGTCGCCGCCGTCGAGCAGCACCAGCGCGCCCGCGTCGGCCAGCGGCTCGGCCCGGGTGACCGGGGTCATCGCGCCCGATTGCAGCCGCGCGGCATACCAGAAGGTCCGGAGCGCGCCGTGCGAGGGGTGACCCCACAACTCGGCCTGCACGAGGCTGTCGGCGACCAGCGCGGCATCCTCCGGCGGCAGGCCGAGCCGCCGGTAGACGGCGGCGATGAAGGCCGCGAGCGCCTCGGGGCGGACCCGTTCCATGCTCAGCCTTCGGCGTCGATGGCGCGGGTGTCGCCGGTGGCGACCAGCGTCCGCGTCGCCTTGGCGCTGGCGTAGGTCCAGAAGATCGTCAGCGTCTCGGGTCCGGGGTTGCGGAACCGGTGCGGGACATCGGCGGGGATATAGCTGACCTCGCCCAGCTCCATCGGGCGCTCCTGCCCGTCGACCTCGACGATGGCGCGGCCCGAGACGACGAGCACCGCCTCCTCGCAATTGTGGGTGTGGAGCGGGATCGCGCCCATCGGCGGCAGTTCGGTGAAGCCGTTGCGGAAGGACGCGCCCGAGTCCCTGGCCAGCATCTTGACGGTCATCGCGCCGTTCCCGCGGTCGAGATGCGGGCGCTCGGCGGGGTTCAGGTGCAGGGGGGCTGTCGGCGCGGGGGCATCGAGCTGCCAGCAGTGCACCGCCTTGTCGCGGATCATCTCCCGCGTCGTCGCGTCGAAGTCGTGGTAGTGTGGCGTGGTCTTGTGCGCCTCGAAGGCGGCGGCGTCGGCATAGAGCTCGTAGAGGAAGATCCGCGCCGGGTCGGCGGGGTCCTCGGCAACGTCGAACCGGTGGCAGCCCGGCTCGTCGCGCAGGCTGGCCGCCGCGTTGGCGCGCACCAGCGGGAGGAAGTCCTCCCGCCGGTCGGGGTCGAGGGTGAAGGTGACGGTGACCGCGAACATGCGCCCGCCCCTTACGCGGCGGGCATCCGGCGCTCGACGATCTCGGCCCACCACGAGCACCCGGCGGGGATCGCCTCGTCGGTGAAGTTGTACTTCGGATGGTGGACGCTGGCGGTGTCGCCGTTGCCGACGAGGATATAGGCGCCCGGGCGTTCCTCCAGCATGAAGGCGAAGTCCTCGCCGCCCATCACCAGCGGGGCCTCGTCGCAGCCGCCGGAGACGGCGCGGGCGACCTCGGCGGCGAACTCGGTCTGTTCCTCGTGGTTCACCATGACCGGGTAGCCGCGGTGGTAGGTGACCTCGCCGGTGCCGCCGAAGGTGGCGGTGATCCCGGCGACGATCTCCCGGATGCGCTTCTCGGCGAGGTCGCGCATCTCGGGCGACATGGTGCGGACGGTGCCCTTCAGGTGGACCTTCTGCGGGATCACGTTGAAGGCGGTCGAGGAGGTCGTGAAGGCGGTGACCGACACGACGATCTGCTGCACCGGGTCGGCATTGCGGCTGACGATGATCTGCATCGCCAGCACGAGTTGCGCCGCCATCACCGTGGTGTCGACGGTTTCCTGCGGCTTGGCGGCGTGGCCGCCCTTGCCTTCGAGGGCGATGTCGAACTGGTCGGTGGCGGCGAAGAAGGCGCCGGGGCGGATCGCGAAGCTGCCGACCGGGCGGCCGGGCCAGTTGTGCATCCCGTAGACCTCCTGGATGTTCCAGCGGTCCATCATGCCGTCCTCGCACATCTCGCGGCCGCCGCCGCCGCCCTCCTCGGCGGGCTGGAAGATCACCACGACGGTGCCGTCGAAGTTGCGGGTCTCGGAGAGATACTTCGCCGCGCCCAGCAGCATCGCGGTGTGGCCGTCATGGCCGCAGGCATGCATCGCGCCGGGGGTCTTCGAGGCATAGTCGAGGCCGGTGTCCTCGAGGATCGGCAGGGCGTCCATGTCGGCGCGCAGGCCGATGACCTTGCCCGCGCTGTCGGTCTTGCCCTTGATGACGCCCACGACGCCGGTGCGCCCGATCCCCTCGACCACCTCGTCGCAGCCGAAGGCGCGCAGCTTCTCGGCCACCACGCCCGCCGTGCGGTGCGTCTCGAACAGGATCTCCGGGTGCTCGTGCAGGTCGCGCCGCCATTCGGTGATCTCGGGGAGCAGTTCGGCGAAACGGTTCTTGATGGGCATGGGCGCGTCTCCTTGGTCGGGGTCAGGCCGAGAGGCGTCGTTCGACGATCTCGGCGAAGAAGCTGCATCCGTAGGGGATGGCCTCGTCGTTGAAGTTGTAGTTCGGGTGATGGCACTGGGCCGAGTCGCCGTTGCCGAGGAAGAGATAGGCCCCCGGCCGGGCCTCGAGCATGTAGGAGAAATCCTCGGAGGGCATGATCGGGGGGACCTCGCCCTCGACCATCGGCGAGACCGCGCGGGCGGCGTCGGTCGCGAAGGCGGCGGCGTCGGTGTCGTTGACGGTGACCGGGTAGCCGGCGGTCCAGGTGACCTCGGCGCGGGCCCCGAAGGCGCTGGCGGTGTCCTCGGCGACGCGGCGGACGCGGGCCTCCATCAGGGCGCGGGCCTCGGGGTCGAGGGTGCGGACCGTCCCGCGCAGGGTCGCGGTGTGGGCGATGATGTTCGAGGCGGAGCTGTCGGTGGTGAAGGTGCCGACGGTCAGCACGACGCGCTGCAGCGGGTTCACGTTGCGCGACACGATGCTGTGCAGGGTAACGACGACCTGCGCCGCGGCCAGCGTGGTGTCCACCGCGTGGTGCGGTTCGGCGGCGTGGCCGCCCTTGCCCGTCACGACGATCTCGAACTCGTCCGACGAGGCCATCAGCGCGCCGGGACGGGTGGCGAACATGCCGACCGGCAGGCCAGGGGCGTTGTGCATGCCGTAGACCTCCTGCACGCCCCAGCGCTCCATCAGGCCGTCCTCGACCATGGCGAGGCCGCCTGCCCCGCCCTCCTCGGCGGGCTGGAAGATCAGGACCACGGTGCCGTCGAAGTTGCGGGTCTCGGAGAGATACTTCGCCGCGCCCAGCAGCATCGCGGTGTGGCCGTCATGGCCGCAGGCATGCATCGCGCCGGGGGTTTCCGAGGCGTAGTCGAGGCCCGTCGTCTCGTGGATCGGCAGCGCGTCCATGTCGGCGCGCAGGCCGATGACCTTGCCGGAGCTGTCCGACCGCCCCTTGATGACGCCGACGACGCCGGTGCGGCCGATCCCCTCGACCACCTCGTCGCAGCCGAAGGCACGCAGCTTTTCGGCGACGAACCCGGCGGTGCGCGGCAGGTCGTACATGATCTCGGGATGGGCGTGCAGGTCGCGGCGCCACGCGGTGATCTCGGGCAGCAGTTCGGCGAAACGGTTCTTGATCGGCATGGTCCGCGGTCCTTTCAGGCGTACTTGTCGCCCACGTGCGCCCGGAGCGCGTGGGTGTCGTAGTAGATGCGCAGCGCGGCGACGCGCCCTGCCCCGTCGAAGGTGAAGTGGTCCACCCCCTCGAACGAGACCGTGGTGCCGTCCGCCAGGGTCCACTCGTAGTTGAACCGCCCGGCGGAGGTGGTCTCGCCATGGGTCGCGTCCAGCAGGCTGACCCGGCTGTCCGAGGTCGCGGCGGCGAGGCGGGCGAAGAAGTCGGTGGCGGACAGGCTGCCGAGGAAGGGCGAGACCACGATGCCGTCCGGCGAGAAGAGCGCCAGCACGGCTTCGGTGTCGCCCGCCGAGAGGGCGGCAAAGTAGCGTCGGAGCACCTCTGTCCGGGCGGGACTCATCGCCGGGCCGTCACGCGGCGAGCCGGTCGAGCAGGCGGCGCATGAACGCCTCGCCCGCCTCGAACTGCGCCACGGTGATGTATTCGTCGGGCTGGTGCGCCTGCGCGATGTCGCCGGGGCCGCAGACCACGGCGGAATAGCCCTCGCGCTGGAACTGCCCGGCCTCGGTGCCGTAGCTGACGACATGGGTGCCGTTGTCGCCGGTGATCGCGCGCGCCAGCG